>NZ_JAQT01000009.1:0-157496 GCF_000524295.1 Shuttleworthella sp. MSX8B | reverse complement strand
AAAACTGCCCGGCATTAATGCCGGACAGGAAAACTTTTTTGTTTTTCAATTGTCTACTTGACGGGATGCACACCATTGTGTCGGACTTACAGCGGTTTTTCTTATTCCTGATTCAGGAATACTCACAGCGCGTATTTCATGGTCTGTGACAGCAAATGCATGTGAAGCCTTATTCCATTGCCTTGTCATGGGAAAAGGCCTGGGAGATCAGGACTACACAAGCAGGAGCTTCTGCTCGCGGATCCGGGGGATCCTTTGTCTGCACTTCAGCTGCATCTGTGTGCAGTAGATCTCTTCGGCCAGAAGATCCATCTGGTAGTTGCGCGAGATGGCCCGGGTCAGCAGGGAATTCTGTTCGGATGCAAGCATTTTTCTGTAATCGGAGTGGCGCACGAGGAGAGGACGGCTTGCCCTTTGCCCAAGCTGGCCGAGCATTGGCCCTGCGTCTTCTCGAAGACCGATGACTTGCAGATAGGGGATGGATCCGACTTCCTCCAGAAGCTTTTTGTCCTCAGACTGATAGTCCAGAAGAAGATGACAGAGGGCGCGGCAGATACGGCCGCCGGTGTAGGATTTGTTCGAGATCATGTCCTCGACAAAGCTGCGAAGGCCACGGAACTGTCCCGCCCGTGCCATGATCCTCGCGCAAAGCTCATTGTCCAGATCCAGAATCTCTCTTTTATCGGATGGACTTTGAAGCCGGCTGATCAGACAGGCGTATGCGGAGTCGAGATCCCCGGGAAGCAGATAGCGCCGGTTCTCGATGCGGTCAATACATATTTCGGCAGCCAAAGGCGGCATCTGCGAGCGAAGAAAGTGAAAATCAGAGAGCCTGGACCGTATAGCGCTGGCGGACGCGGTACCCGTGGGCGAGACATCCCTGCTGTGGTAGTCGCTGTCGCGTTTGATCAGGGCAAGATCCCAGGAAAGCTTCTCTTCCTCAATCGCGGCCAAATAGTCAATGGCCAGAGTGTTGTTTGGCGAGGAGAGTATTTGCTCGATTTGATCGACGGACAGAGGAGAAGAAAGAGAGCCTGATGCTTTTTTGGCATGTGATTGAGAGCAGAGATCCCGATAGAGGGCCTCGGCGATCAGTCTGCGGGACGCTTTCGGGTAACTGATTCCCTCCTGAAGTTTTTTCTGAAGCTCGAAAGAGAGGAGCTCCGCCGTATCGCCGGAAGCAGATCGATCAGTCCCTTCTGCGCGTCCGGAACAGGGCCGGGTATGGGGGCTGAGGAGTCGCTCATAGTGGGCTGCCCTGCGCAGGAGAGCCATATCTTCGGTCTCCGCCCCGAAGAGAAGGGTATCGACCAGACCGCTGGCGGCCAGCAGGCGGACACCGGCGCGCGCGTAATCGACAGACGCGGAGCTGGCATAGAGGCCGGGGAGCATGAGAATCAGATCGGCGCCCCCGGCAAGGGCCATATGAGCCCGGTCGCGAACCGGCAGAAGGGCCGGTTCTCCGCGCTGGGTAAAGAAGCCGCTCATGGCAACCAGGACGCGGTCGGCGCCGAGGACCTCTCTGGCGTAATGGATCTGCCTGAGATGGCCCCTGTGAAAGGGATTGTATTCCGCTATGATGCCGACTGTTCGCATAGAGTATCCTCTTCTCACCACCCGCCCCTTCAATGGGGGCCAGTCCCATGGAGGATTAAGAGATTCGCTATTCTCTCGCGAATTCACGCCTCTTGTATGGGACATGGGACAATTCCTGCCTTGTTCCACTTTTTACACCAGTATATAATGATGTAATGGCGGGGTCAAAATCGGCCCCGGAGGACAGAACAAGGAGAGTAAGATGAATATTTTGGTGATTAACTGTGGAAGCTCATCTCTGAAGTATCAGGTGATCGACTCCGAGACAGAGCTGGTTAAGGCCAAGGGACTCTGCGAGCGCATTGGCATAGACGGCCATTTCTCGTATAAGCCCGAGGGGGGGATCAAGGAGGAGGCTGACGCGCCTATGCCCAGCCATACAGAGGCGGTACAGATGGTCCTTGACGCTTTAACCAACGCTAAGACCGGAGTCTTAAAGAGTCTGGACGAGATCGACGCGATTGGCCATCGCGTGGTCCACGGGGGTGAGAAGTTCACCGGGTCTGTGTTGATTACAGATGAGGTGATCCGGGGAATTGAGGAGGAATCCGACCTGGCCCCCCTTCATAATCCGGCCAATATTATCGGCATCAATGCCTGCAGGCAGCTGATGCCCAATGTTCCTATGGTCGCTGTATTCGACACGGCTTTTCACCAGTCCATGCCCAAGAAGGCCTATACCTATGCCCTTCCCTATGAGTACTATGAGAAGTACAAGGTCCGCCGCTATGGCTTCCACGGAACATCCCACAGCTTCGTGTCCAGACATGGCGCAGAGCTCGCGCATCTTGATTACGGGAATTCCAAGATTATTGTCTGCCATCTCGGCAATGGAGCCTCTGTCACCGCCGTCAAAAACGGCGAATCCATTGATACCTCCATGGGACTGACCCCCCTGGAGGGGCTGGTGATGGGGACCAGGACCGGCGATATTGACGCTTCGGTTGTCGAGTACCTCTGCAAGAAGGAGGGACTGACCGTGGAGGAGGTCCTCAACATTTTCAACAAGAAGTCCGGGCTGGCCGGGGTCTCCGGGGTCTCCTCGGATTTCCGCGATCTCTTTTCCGCCAGTGAAGAGGGAGATGAGAGGGCCGGCCTTGCTCTGGATATGTTCTTTTACCGGACTGCCAAGTACATCGGCGCTTATGCCGCGGCCATGAATGGCGTCGATCTGATCTGTTTCACCGCGGGTCTGGGA
Source organism: Shuttleworthella sp. MSX8B (assembly GCF_000524295.1). Classification (NCBI taxonomy): domain Bacteria; kingdom Bacillati; phylum Bacillota; class Clostridia; order Lachnospirales; family Lachnospiraceae; genus Shuttleworthella; species Shuttleworthella sp. MSX8B. The sequence continues at coordinate 154,702 of NZ_JAQT01000009.1, read as the reverse complement.
GAGAATTCCGGTCCGGCCCGGGCCAGGATTCTGGACTATCTGACCTTTATGGGTGTGAAGGTTGACCAGGAGGCCAACATGGCGGCTTCAGGCGTCGATGCCAGAATCTCTGCCGATGATTCCAGGGTCATGGTCTATGCGGTTCCCACCAATGAAGAGCTGGCCATTGCCCGCGAAACGGTCGCGTTGCTTTGAGCTCTGCTCTGATCTGACCTGTCCCGGTTAGCTGACCCGGCCTCCTTGCGGTCGCAGTGGCTGATACCTGGTGCGCGCGGCGCACACGGTTGCGCGCGGTAAAAGCAGGATTTTCATTGACAGGGCAGATCCGGGTATGTATAATATTTCGAGTGTGAATGGGAGCGGCCTATGATAATTGACCTTGCGGAATCTCTCTCCAAGCGTAATTTCTCCGAAGATGTTACGGTCTCCTTCGACAGAGATGTCCTGCATATCATGTCTGAGGACTATCCTATTCTCAAAAAGGAGCCATTCGAGTTTCATTTTGTCAATGAAGAGAACAGACGACTGTATGTTCACGCTGAAGGTGAGCTGCAGGTCGCGATTCCATGTGACAGATGCCTGAGGAGGACGCGGGTGCCCTTTTCACTGGTTATTGATCGCATCCTGCGTTTATCGGACGGGATGATTGTGATTCCAGAAGAAGAGAGCGACACGCTTGCTTATCCGGCGGATGGACACAGCATTGATTGCGACATACTTGTTTTCGATGAAATTCTGGTCAATTGGCCGGCGAAGGTTCTCTGCCGAGATGACTGCAAGGGTTTGTGCCCGGTCTGCGGTCAGAATCTCAATGATAAAGACTGCGGGCATGACCGATTTGTGCCGGATCCGAGAATGGCAGGGATCCAGGATCTGTTTCAGAATTTTAAGGAGGTGTAATCATGTCTATCTGTCCTAAGAATAAGTCTTCTAAGGGAAGAAGAGATCGCAGAAGAGCGAACTGGAAGATGAGTGCTCCCACACTCGTTCGCTGCAGCAAGTGCGGTGAGCTTATGGTTCCCCACAGAGTTTGCAAGTCATGCGGTTCTTACAACAAGCGTGAGATCATTGCTCAGGCTTAATCAGAAGAAACGAGATCGGCCCGGCGGGAAATCCGCCGGGCCTTTTCTTAACCGTCTGTTTCTTTGCGCTCTATGCTTTTAAAAGAATGCCGACGGAAATTTGAAGATTTTGTAAGGGAGGATTCAAAAGCCGCGGCAGGCAGGTGGACCCAAAGCCGCTTTCTTGCGCGGAAAGTTTCGATATAGTAGACTTAATCAGAATCCTCCGCAGATGTCTGGTTTTCGACAATGGATGCCCGGGAAGCCTACAGACATCATATGCGGGAGAGAGCTTCGCAGGGGATGATGCTCAGCAAATTTGACAGCTTTCAACAATGAAGAAGATCCGGCGTATGCGTTCGTTTTCAGCCGGGGAGGAGATATGGCAGATGTGACAAGAGTTGCCCTGGACGCGATGGGGGGAGATAATGCTCCCGCTCAGATTGTTAGGGGCGCAGTTGACGCGGTGAATGAGCACCAACAGATCAAGGTTTTTTTGGTTGGCCGCAGGGAGGAGATCAAGAGAGAACTGGATCAGTATCAGTTCCCCGCAGACCGAATCGAGATCCGCGACGCGACAGAGGTGATTGAGACGGCTGAGCCGCCGGTTAAGGCGATCCGCAGCAAGAAGGATTCCTCTATGGTAGTCGCTCTTAATATGGTCAGGAATGGGGAGGCGGATGCCTTCGTCTCGGCAGGATCTTCCGGAGCGACTCTGGTGGGAGGAACTCTTTTGGTTGGCAGGATCCGCGGGATTGAGCGCGCGCCTCTGGCCCCCCTGATTCCAACGAGAAGGGGAGTCTCGCTTCTGGTGGATTGCGGGGCGAATGTGGACGCCAGAGCAGATCATCTGCTCCAGTTTGCCATCATGGGATCCCTCTATATGCAGCATGTCATGGGAATTGATCATCCCCGGGTTGCCCTTGTGAATATCGGGGCGGAGGAGGATAAGGGAAACGCTCTGACCAAGGAGGCCTATCCTCTGCTGCGCGACTGTGACCAGATCAATTTCACAGGCAATATTGAGGCGAGAGATATCGCGGAGGGGGCAGCGGATGTCATTGTCTGCGAGGCATTCGTCGGCAATGTGATTCTGAAATTTTACGAGGGGGTTGCAAAGACCCTGATTTCAGTGATCAAGGAGGGCCTGATGTCCACTCTGATCTCTAAAATCGGCGCCGCTCTGGCCCTGCCGGCCTTAAAGAAGACGATCAAAACCTTCGATGCCAGTCAGTACGGCGGAGCTCCTCTTCTGGGAGTCAAGGGGCTGGTTGTCAAGGCTCATGGATCCGCGACGGCCAAGGAAATTAAGAATTCCCTGATTCAGTGCAGGCAGTTTTCAAAACAGAATGTAAACGGCTATATTGAGGAATATGCCAGCAGACAATTGGCAGAGAAAGGAGAGAAGAATGGAATTTGAAGTGTTGAAGAAGCATATCAGCGAGGTCCTGGGGGTAGACGCCAATGAAATCACGGAGGACATGGAGTTCGACAAGGACCTGGGCGCGGATTCCCTGGATACCTTCCAGATCCTTATGGATGTCGAGGAGGAGCTTGGCATGACAGTCGACGAGGAGAAGGCAGAGTCCATCAAGACAGTCGGAGATGCTGTCCGTCTGATCAAGGAGACAATGGAGGCTTAAGAGACAGGAACATCAGGGAGAGAGAGCGGTGAAATGCCCAGGCAAAGTCACAGCTCATCCTCCCTTTTCTGATTTATGGCAGTCAGATCATTGCGGTTTTCGCGCGTATTTGACTGCTTCGAGGCAAGCTATGAGAAATGAAACGTTAGAGGCAAAGATCGGCTATCAGTTTCAAGACAAAAGTTTATTGAGGCAGGCATTGACCCATTCCTCCTTCGCCAATGAGAGGCATATGAAAGCGCACTCGGACAATGAGCGCCTGGAGTTCCTGGGAGATGCGGTGTTAGAAGTGGTATCCAGTGAATTTTTGTATTTAAACTACCCGGATCTGCCGGAGGGGCGTCTGACTCCTCTTCGGGCAAGTCTGGTCTGCGAGCCGACGCTGGCGATCGCGGCCAGAGAGATTGGGCTTGGCGCCTGTCTGCGTCTGGCCAGGGGAGAGGATCAGTCCGGGGGAAGAGAGCGGGACAGTATTCTGTCGGACGCTCTGGAGGCCGTCATCGGCGCTGTTTTTTTGGATGGGGGGATTGAGCCTGCCAGGGCACTGATTATCCGCTATATCCTGACGGACATCGAGCACAAAAAGCTCTATCATGACTCTAAGACCAGGCTTCAGGAGATGGTTCAGGCCATGGAAGAGGCCAGTCTGGACTATGTGCTGGTCAGGGAAGAGGGACCCGATCACGCCAAGCGTTTCGTGACGGAGGCCAGACTTGACGGCAGGACAATCGGGCGCGGAGAGGGAGGATCCAAGAAGGCGTCGGAGCAGGAAGCCGCTTATCAGGGACTCTTGTATTTAAAGGAGAGAGGACATGTATCTTAAGAGTATTGAGATCCATGGCTTTAAGTCATTTGCCAACAAAATTGTCCTGGATTTTCACAAGGGCATTACAGCTATCGTTGGCCCGAATGGGTCCGGCAAATCCAATGTCTCAGACGCGGTGCGCTGGGTTTTGGGGGAGCAGTCTGCCAGACAGCTGCGCGGCGCTTCCATGCAGGATGTGATTTTTGCCGGCACACAGAATCGAAAAGCCCTGGGCTATGCCTATGTGGCCATCACTTTGGATAATTCTGATCAGGCTCTTCCCGTCGATTACAAGGAGCTGACAGTGGCCCGCAGGGTCTATCGTTCAGGCGAGTCCGAGTATCTCCTGAACGGAACTCCCTGCCGCCTGCGAGACGTCAACGAGCTCTTCTTTGACACAGGCATCGGCAAGGAGGGGTACTCGATTATCGGGCAGGGGCAGATTGAAAAAATCCTGTCCGGCAAGCCGGAGGAAAGACGGGAGCTCTTTGACGAGGCGGTCGGGATTGTCAAGTATAAGCAGCGCAAGAAGGTCACCTTAAAGAAGCTTGAGGACGAGAGAGAAAATCTGGTTCGTGTGACCGATATCCTCTCGGAGTTAGAGCGTCAGGTTGGCCCTCTGCAGAAGCAGTCTCAAACGGCCAGGCGCTATCTGGCGGCAAAAGAGGAGCTGAAGCATCTGGACGTCAATATGTTTTTGATGGAGGCTCAGCGTCTCAAGGGACAGCTTCAGGACATTTCCGATAAATACCGGATCGCTGAAGATCAGATGGATGAGCAGAAGAAATCGCTCGCGGATCTGAAGCTGACCTACTCTAAGATGGAGGAGGACCTGAATCAGCGCGACCTGCAGATGGAGGAGCTGCGCAAGAGACAAAAAGAAAATGAATTGACCAAAAGCCGACTGGAGAATCAGATTACTCTTTTTGAAGAGCAGATTCGGTCCGCGGAGAATGCCGACGCCAGTATTTTAGACCAGATACAGACTGCCCGGTCTGACAGGAAGGATCGGGCCGAAGAACTGAGCCGGCATGAGAGAGCAAGGGAGGAATTAAACGCCTCTTTGCTTGCCGCAAGAGAAAAGCTTGCTGCCGCAAGGTCAGAATATCAGGACCTTCAGGACAGGTGTAATGCCGTGTCCGCCGAGGCTGAGGAGGGACAGAGAAAGCTCCTGCAGCTTGTGGCCGAACGGGCAGACTTAAAATCGGAGGAGCAGAAATATAAGACGACGCTGGAGCAGATCAACATCCGCAAATCAAGGCTGACGCAGCGAATGTTAGAGCGCAGGACCGAAGAAGGCGATATTGGAGCCAAGGCGGACCAGGCCCAAAAGGCCTATGAAAAATCCAGGGCCAAAAGGGATGCGATTCAGGAGAAGAAAGAGACTCTTGATGCCGATCAGCTCAACTGGAAGAACAAGCGACGGGACCTGCGCCAGGATATTGACCAGAAGACAGTTGCCTATCACAGGTCCAATTCCCGCCTGGAGTCCCTTAGAAATATCGCTGAGCGCTATGACGGATATGGCAATGCCATTAAGAAGGTCATGGAGCAGAAGAGAGAGTATCCCGGCATCGAGGGACTCGTATCTGAATTGATCCATGTTCCCAAAGACTATGAGACAGCAATTGAAACGGCTCTGGGCGGGAACATTCAAAATATTGTCACTGACACGGAGACAACGGCCAAGCGCATGGTGACCTTCCTGAAGGAAAACAGGGCCGGACGCGCCACCTTTCTCCCCCTGACCTCTGTGAAGGGGAAAAGTCAATCTCAGATAGAGTCGCTTCTGAACGAGCCCGGGGTCATAGGAGTTGCCAGCCAATTGGTTCAGACAGACTCCAGATACAGAGGGATTGTTTCTTATCTTCTGGGGAGAATTCTGCTCGTCGATCAAATTGATCATGCCATCGCCCTGGCCAAGGCGAATCACTACAGTCTGCACATTGTCACTTTAGATGGCGATTATCTGAGACCCGGCGGATCCATCTCCGGCGGACGCTTCAAGCACAGCGGAAATCTTCTGGCAAGAAACCGCGAGGTAAAGCAGCTGGAAGAAGAGGTCGCCGGGTTAAAAGAGGCGCTGAGTCAGGCCCGCATGCATTTGGAGGAAATTGACACGGCCCTTGCTCTTTTGTCCGATGATCGGGCGGAAGTCCAGGCAGAACTGGAGGCCGCTAATCTCGAGGTCAATACAGCGAAACTGCAGTGGGAGCAAGCAAAGGAGATCAGCAGAAACTCCGAGCAGGCATTTGCCTCCCTGCAAAAAGAAAAGGTCTCCTTAGACGAACAGATCAAGGAGATCAAAGAGGGACAAAAAGAGCTGGATCAAAGGCGGCAGTCATCCGGTCAGAGGGAAGTCCGGCTGAAGGAGCGCATCAGCATCTTAGGCACTGATCTTGAGAAGCTGAACCTGTCCGCGGCAAGCGCTTTTGAGCAGCTGTCTGCGATTCAGATGGCTGAGGCGGCGGCCCGGCAGAAGGTTGATTTCGAGGAAGAAAATATCATAAGGCTCAGAGCGGAGGTCGACCGGGCGGATCAAACGATTGAGGAGCTGACCAGACAGAAAAAGACAAGTGGGGAAGAGGCCCAGGGAAAGAAGGCGCAGATCGAGGAGATCAAAAAGACCATCCTGGCTGCCGAAGACAGGCAGGAGGAGATCGAGACATCTCTGAAAGAGAAGCAGGAAGCCTACGTCAGTCTCAATGAGGCCTACAAAAGCGGCTTTGAGGAGAGAGAGAAGCTGTCCGATGTTATCAACAGCCTGGATAAGGAGCTCTATCGACTGGAGGCCCAGCGGCAGAAAGCCCAGGAGGCCTTGGAGAGCCAGAACAATTACATGTGGCAGGAGTATGAGCTGACCCTGCACGCGGCCATGGAGCTTATGGATGAAAATCTGAAAGACCGCAGTCAGATGCAGCAGCGCATCCGTTCGATTCGGGACGACATCCGTTCGATGGGAAATGTCAATGTCAATGCCATTGAACAGTACAGAGAGCTGGCGGAGCGCTATGAATTCCTGAAGACCCAGCACGATGACCTGGTCAGGGCGGAAGACCAGCTTGTGCAGATCATCGAAGATCTGGATCAGGGGATGCGGCGTCAATTCAGTGAGGGATTCCGTCGAATTCAGGACCAGTTTGACGCAACCTTTCGGGAGCTGTTCGGCGGCGGCAAGGGAAGTCTGGAATTGACAGAGGGAGAAGATGTTCTTGAGACGGGGATTCGGATTATTGCGCAGCCTCCGGGCAAGAAGCTGCAGAATATGATGCAGATGTCAGGCGGCGAGAAGTCCCTGACAGCCATCGCTCTTCTCTTTGCCATCCAGAGCTTGAAGCCCTCGCCATTTTGCCTGCTCGACGAGATAGAGGCCGCTTTGGATGATGCCAATGTCGACCGCTTTGCCAGATATTTACACAAGCTGACCAGGAATACCCAGTTCATCGTGATTACCCACCGGAGGGGAACGATGAACGCGGCGGATCGGCTCTATGGAATTACAATGCAGGAGAAGGGAGTCTCTACCCTGGTATCTGTCAACCTGATTGAGAGCAAGCTGGACGATTAAAGGCCGCCGACAGGTCGCGGCGATAAAATTGTTATGAACAAGGAGTGGCTATGGGTTTTTTCAGCAGATTGAAAGCCGGTTTGAGCAAGACAAGAGACGGCTTTGTGAAGAATATGGACTATGTCTTCAGCGGTTTCTCCCGAATTGATGAGGACTTCTACGAGGAACTGGAGGAGGTTTTGATCAGCGGAGATCTGGGAGTCCAGACGTCCATGCGCCTGATAGAGAACCTGCGCCAGGAGGTGAAGGATCAGCACATTAAGGAGGCGGGGGACTGCCGCCAGCTTTTGATTGATGACATCCGCCGCCAGATGGACGTCGGCGAGAATGCCTATGATTTTGAGCAGGAGACATCCGTCCTCATGATGGTTGGCGTCAACGGGGTGGGGAAAACCACCACAGTCGGTAAACTCGCCGCTAAATTCAAGCAGGAGAAGAAAAAAAGAGTCCTGATCGCGGCGGCGGACACCTTCCGCGCGGCAGCCAATGAACAGTTAAAAGAATGGGCCGATCGAGCCGGTGTCGATATGATCGGGGGTCAGGAAGGCTCTGATCCGGCTGCGGTGGTTTTTGACGCGGTTCAGTCCGCCAAGGCCAGAAATTGCGATATTCTTTTAGTCGATACGGCGGGACGGCTCCACAACAAGACAAATCTCATGCATGAGCTGGAAAAAATCAACAGGGTGATCGACCGTGAGTACGAGGGTGTTCATCGTGAGACTCTGGCAGTACTGGATGCGACAAGTGGTCAGAATGCCCTGGTCCAGGCCAGAGAGTTTGCGGCAGCCGCCAATGTCACAGGCATCGTCCTGACCAAGATGGACGGTTCCGCCAAGGGAGGAATTGCCGTCGCCATTCAATCGGAGCTGGGAATTCCGGTTAAGTATATCGGGGTCGGCGAGACCGTCGAGGATCTGGAGCGATTTGATGCCGACCAGTACGTCAATGCCCTCTTTGATCTGAAGGATGAAGACGATGATATTGCCGCGGATGCAGAGGGCCAAGCCCGAGCCGGTGAAGTATCCGTCTCTGAGGCGGAGGCAGAGCTTTCAGATTCCGTCGAGCAGGAAACAGAAGCTCCCGAGAGGAAAACGGAACTTTCGGATCAAACTGAAGAGGAAGTTGAAGCATCTGTGGGAGTACCCGAGAGGGAAGCTGAATTTTTGGATCAAGCTGAAAAGAAAGCAGAAGCTTCTGAGAGTGAGACCGGGATTTCGGATCAAACAGAAGATAAGATAGAAGTGTCTGAGGGAGAGGCTGAACTTTCCAATCAAGCTGAAGAGAAAGCAGAAGCGCCAGAGAGAGAGGCTGAACCTTCCGATCAAACTGAAATGGAAGCAGAAGCGACTGAGACGGAGTCTGAATCAAAAGAAGAGAAGCGAGGCGCTTTCTTTGGATTTTTCCGCAGAAAGCGCAAAGAGTAACGCAAAGAGCAGAGGAGGAAACTGGAATGTTGGATTTAAAGGATTTTGAGGAAGCGTCTCAGATCGTCAGCCAGGTGGCCAATGACACCAAGCTGGTCTACAGTGACTTCTTCTCGAATGCCTGCGGCAATAAGGTCTATCTCAAGCCCGAAAACATGCAGGTAACCGGGGCCTACAAGGTGAGGGGGGCATATTACAAGATCAGTACTCTCAGCGATGAGGAGAGGGACAGGGGATTGATTACCGCCTCGGCCGGAAATCATGCCCAGGGGGTGGCGAAAGCGGCCAAAAAATTTGGGGTTAGGGCGACAATTGTCATGCCGACAACGACGCCTCTGATCAAGGTAAATCGGACAAAGAGCTACGGGGCACAGGTCCTTCTCTTCGGTGATGTCTTTGATGACGCGAACGCGAGGGCCCTGGAGCTGGCTGAGGAACACGGCTATACCTTTATTCCTCCCTTTGACGATCTGGCGGTTGCAACGGGACAGGGAACCATTGCCATGGAGATCTTCAAGGAGCTGCCCCTGGTGGAATATATTCTGGTTCCGGTAGGAGGAGGCGGGTTGGCCACCGGCGTCTCCACTCTGGCCAAGCTGCTGAATCCCAAGATCAGGATTATCGCTGTGGAACCCGTCGGAGCGGCCTGTCTGAAGGCCTCTTTTGAGGCGGGGAAGCCGGTCATGCTCCCGAGCGCCAATACGATCGCCGACGGCACTGCGGTAAAAAAGCCCGGGATCAGTATTTTCCCTTATCTGCAGAAGAATATTGACGAGATTATTACCGTCGAAGACGATGAGCTGATTGTTGCCTTTTTGGATATGGTCGAGAATCATAAGATGATTGTCGAAAATTCCGGGCTTTTGACGGTGGCAGCCCTGAACCATCTGAAGGTGAAAGGGAAAAATGTGGTATCCGTTTTGTCGGGCGGCAATATGGATGTGATTACCATGTCTTCGGTTGTTCAGCAGGGTCTGATCTTCCGCGACCGCATCTTCACCGTCTCCGTCCTGCTCCCGGATAAGCCGGGCGAGCTGGCCAAGGTGGCGCAGACCATCGCCGGGGTTCAGGGGAATGTCATCAAGCTGGATCACAACCAGTTCATCACGACCAACCGAAGCGTGGCAGTGGAATTGACCATTACGCTGGAGGCCTTCGGAACAGAGCATAAGAATCAGATCATCGATACTCTGGAAGAGGCGGGCTATCGCCCCAAGATCACGAGAACAGTTCTCTGAAAGCCGGACTGACTTGGTTGAATGATTACATGCTGTAAAGATATTATACTTGACACCATGCGAAGGCTTGTCTAAAATAGCCAGGTGGAAAGAATGGAAGAGAAAATTATACGCGGATACCTGTATGATTTCTATGGACAGCTGCTCAATGCGCATCAGAGAGAGATCTATGAGGCATATGCCTTTGATGATCTGTCGCTCTCTGAGATCGCCGAGCAGGAGGGGATCTCAAGACAGGGAGTCTACGACATCATTCGCCGCTGCACCAGAAGTCTTGAGAATTACGAGCAGGCGCTGCATCTGGTCGCCAGGTTCATGAAAATCAAAGAGGATATTGAGAGAATCCAGAAGCTGACAGAAGGCGACAGGGTCACAGAGAATAGCCTGGGAGAAATTCGCAGAATTTCACGGGGGATTCTGGAGGAATTGTAATGGCTTTTGAGAGCTTATCTGAAAAACTACAGAATGCCTTTCGCAATCTGCGTGGAAAGGGCCGTCTCTCGGAGGATGATGTCAAGCTCGCCCTCAAGGAGATCCGCATCGCTCTTCTCGAGGCGGATGTCAACTACAGGGTTGTCAAGGATTTCACCAGGGCGGTGCAGGAGAGGGCGGTCGGAACCGATATTTTAAACGGCTTAAACCCCGCCCAGCAGGTTGTCAAGCTGGTGGATGAGGAACTCACCAGGATGATGGGGTCCGAGACAAGGGAGATCGCCTATCGCCCTGGCCAGGAGATCACTGTGATCATGATGATCGGACTCCAGGGCGCGGGTAAGACGACGACTGCGGCCAAACTGGCCGGCAAGATGAAACAGAAGGGCAAGAGACCTCTTTTGGTCGCCTGCGACATCTATCGCCCCGCGGCTATTGATCAGCTGCGCATCAACGCGGAGAAACAGCAGGTTGCCTTTTTCTCCATGGGAGACAAGAATCGGCCCTCCGATATTGCCAGAGCCGCTTATGAGCACGCCAGGAAGAACAATAACAATGTCCTGATTCTGGATACGGCCGGTCGCCTTCATATTGATGAGGATATGATGGCCGAGCTGGAGGAGATCAAGTCCGGGGTAGACGTAGCCCAGACCATCCTGGTTGTCGATGCCATGACCGGTCAGGATGCGGTCAATGTAGCTCAGACCTTCGATCAGAAGGTCGGGGTTGACGGAGTGATTCTCACTAAGCTGGACGGCGACAGCCGGGGCGGAGCGGCTCTTTCCATCCGCGCCGTCACAGGTAAGCCTATTCTCTATGTCGGCATGGGCGAGAAGCTGTCTGATCTGGAACAGTTCTATCCGGATCGCATGGCCTCCAGAATTTTAGGTATGGGCGATGTCCTCTCCCTGATCGAGAAGGCGGAGCAGGAGATTGACGCCGAAGAGGCCGCCAGGCTGACGGATAAGGTTAAGAAGGCGGAGTTTGACTACAACGACTATCTGACCTCTCTGTCGCAAATGCGCAAGATGGGAGGCATTTCCTCCATCCTCGGTATGCTGCCTGGACTTGGGATGGGCGTCTCCAAGTCACAGATGAGCCAGATTGAGGGCGCGGTCGATGAGAAGAAGCTGGCCAGAACCGAGGCGATCATTCATTCGATGACACCGCAGGAGCGGTCAGACCCCAAAATCATGAATATCCACCGCAAGCACCGGATCGCCAGAGGGGCCGGTCTTGATATCGCTGAGGTCAACCGCTTTGTCAAGCAGTTTGAGCAGACCCGCAAAATGATGAAGAAGATGCCCGGTCTCATGGGAGGCAAGGGCAGGAGAAGAGGGGGGTTCCCCTTTTAACAGCAGCTTGATCCGCAGGTCAAAGATCCTGCGATCAAATAAAGTAACGATTCACATATCATCGGAGGTAACAAGATGGCAGTAAAAATCAGACTCAGAAGAATGGGACAGAAGAAGGCTCCTTTCTACAGGATTGTCGTAGCGGATTCTCGCGCTCCTCGCGATGGCCGCAACATCGCTGAGATTGGCAGCTATGATCCCAACCAGAATCCCTCAGCGGTAAGCGTTGACGTAGAGGCCGCGAAGAAGTGGCTCGCTAATGGAGCACAGCCAACAGAGACGGTTGCTCGCCTTTTAAAGAATGCCGGCATCGAGAAGTAAGGCTTTTTGTTCCAGGCAAAGCACGAGGTGATTGAGATGAGAGAATTAGTCGAAGTGATTGCCAAGTCACTGGTAGATGATCCGGATCAGGTTGAAGTGTCGGAGCGCAAGGCCGGAAGGACTACGATTGTAGAACTCAAGGTCGCTTCCTCTGACATGGGCAAGGTTATTGGCAAGCAGGGCAAGATCGCCAAGGCGATTCGGTCTCTTGTCAAGGCCGCGGCGACCCGTGAGAATTGCAGGGTTGTTGTGGATATCGTCGAGTGATTCGGATGACGCAGTGAAAAGAGCGGGCAGGTTCCCCAGGAGCCTGTCTGCTTTTTCTCATTTATCGGGCCGGCGAGGAGTATTTTTGTCATCAATTACCGGAGTATCAAAGGAGAAGGAGTCGGGATGCAGGATTATTTTCAGGTTGGTGTGATCACATCGACACATGGTCTCAAGGGAGAGGTGAAGGTCTATCCGACCACAGAGGAGAGCCGCCGTTTTGATGATCTCTGTGGACAGAAGGTATATGCCGGGCGGGATGGAAGCCTGGAAGAACTGACGATTGTCTCTGTGCGCTATTTCAAGAAGCAGGTGATCCTTCGCTTTGCGGAGAAAAATGATATTGAAGAGGTCAGTCCCTTAAGACAGGCCCGGCTTCTGATTTCACGAGAGCAGGCCCTCCCCCTGGAGGAGGGGGAATATTACGTGGCAGACCTGCTGGGACTGAAGGTTATCGCGGACGACGGAAGAGAACTGGGGATACTGAAAGATGTTCTGACGACCGGAGCCAATGACGTCTATGTCATTGGACGCCAGGGGCAGTCAGATCTTATGATTCCCGCCATTCGACAGTGCGTCCTCAAGACGGATCTTGAGGTGGGTGAGATTCTGGTTCATCTTCTCCCCGGACTCGAAGATATTTGACATGGAGAAAACAGATGCAATTTCACGTCATGACTCTTTTCCCTGAAATGATTGCACAGGGATTGGCAAACAGCATAACGGGACGTGCTCTCAGGGAGAAATTGATTTCATTAAACTGCGTCAACATTCGCGACTACAGCGATAACAGGCATGGCAAGGTGGATGACTATTCCTATGGCGGCGGAGCCGGTATGCTGATTCAGGCGGAGCCGGTCTATCAGTGTTATCAGAACCTGCTCTCTCAGATTCCGGACGGCCATAAGAAACGGGTGATCTATGTGACACCGCAGGGAAGGCCGTTTTGCCAGGAGATAGCGGAAGAACTGGTTAAAAATGATGACCTCATTTTCCTCTGCGGACATTATGAAGGCGTCGACGAGCGGGTCCTGGAGGAAATTGTCACAGACTATGTCTCGATCGGCGACTATGTTCTGACGGGAGGGGAACTGCCGGCTATGGTCATGATCGATACCATAGCCCGTCTGGTTGACGGAGTTTTGGGGAATGACGCCTCCGCCGAGATCGAGTCCTTCCATGGAAAGTTGCTGGAGTACCCCCAGTTCACCAGGCCTGAGGTCTGGCATGACAAGGCGGTCCCATCGGTTCTTTTGTCCGGAGACGCCGCCAGAATTAAGAGCTGGCGGATCAAGGAGTCGATTCAGAGGACGCGAGAAAGAAGAGAAGACCTCTATCGGGATTACTGCAGACTGGTCCAGTTAGAGGAGATCCTCCTGCGGCACAAGAGAGAATACGCGGATCTTTTGAATCCGCTGGAGCTTGGATATGGGGAGATAGTCTGCTGGGACAGAAATGTGATTCTCATGCGGGACCGGAGGGACCAGGCCTCTTATTTTGCGCATCCGACCGGAGATACATTTATCAGGGATATTGCTACAGAGGACACTGTCAAAGAAGCCGAAAGTCCTGTTGATTTTTTGAAAAAACAGGGATTGATCCGCGGACAGGACAGACCGGGGATTCGCCGCTTTGTTATGCATGATACGGATGATATTAATGAGGCGAAGCAGCTGGCAAAGCTGCTTGGTTTGACGGAGGTCAGACGGACCAGGCTTTTAGTCTACACGCCCAGGGAGAGGCCGGCGAATGCCCGAATCCGCGCCCTGAGAGAAAAAATAAAGGACAAGGCGTCCCCTGAAATGATCGCCTTTATTGAAGAGGGGATCACATCAGGTCTTATGGAGGGACTGAGGCCGGTATATTACCTGAACGAGGAAGATCCATTCCCGGTAAGAGAACTGGAGTCGTTCGGAATCTACGCGGCAAAAGGACCAGTGCTGCTTCTGCAGTGATTTTTAGCTTATCGTATTTGCTGTCGAATTTGATGATTTGGTGTTTTGTTGGATGAATACTTGACTTTTTTATCGATCCCCGATAAGTTAGTTAATGCTAATGTTAGGTAGTGCTAATATCCTGCTATCTTCAGGCGGGAAGCATTTCTTAGAAAGGGAACGTATGAAAGTCAGGCACATTTTCAGTTCAATTCTGACCCTTGCCCTGATCATTGCGATCAGTGCAGGGATCATTTTTGTGATCAGCCAGGGAGGGGACAAGAGCTCTTCGAAGGAATCGAAGAATCAGCAGGAATCCCTCGCCGACTCCGGGAAGATGTCAGGCGCAATGGCCGAGGCACAGAAAGAGGGCTACAAGGATGGCCGCTATGAAGGGAGCGCCCAGGGCTATGGAGGTCAGGTGACGGTTGCGGTAACCATCAAAGACGGCAAGATCGCCGAGATCGAGATCCTGTCTCAAAATGAGTCGCCGGAATACTTCGCCAGGGCAAAGAAGGTCTTAGAGCAGATCAAGGCGACCAATAGTCCGGACGTAGATGCCGTCTCCGGAGCCACCATTTCTTCTGACGCTCTGAAGCTTGCGGTTTTCAGGGCCCTGCAGCAGGCGCTTCCGGATGGCAGGTCTGTGGCTCAGGAGTCGAATCTGGAAGGGAAGATCGAGGAGCATCAGCGTCAGGCCAAGGCGCAGTCGCAGGAGAAGCAGAAGGCCCGGAAAGCCCGCCTGGATCGCCTGCAGAAGACCGTGTCTCCCACCGTTCTGCCCAAGGACAGTAAACTAAAGGACGGAAGCTATCAGGGGTCCGCAGATGGCTTTGACGGGAAGATCACGGTGCGTGTGACCGTCGCGAATGGGAAAATCGCGGATGTCGAAGTCCTCAGCAATTCAGATACGCCCTCTTATTTCAATCGGGCTCTGGCTGTCATTGGCCGGATGAAGGGAAGAGAGACCGGATCTGTCGATACGGTTTCCGGGGCAACCTACAGCAGTCGCGGAATCATCGACGCGGTCAACAACGCCCTGTCCAAGGCGATTGTGAAGAACCCCGAAAAGTCAGAAAGTGGGCAGATCCCGACGCCTGAAGTTAAGCCAGACAATCCCTCCAGGCCTGATCCCGGTCAGCCGGAGAATCCTTCCAAACCGGATCCGGGCAGGGATTCTGAAGAGAAATGGACCCTCAAAGACGGCGACTACCAGGGGTCTGCTGACGGATTCAAGAGCGAGATTACCGTTCAAGTCAGTGTAAAGGACGGAAAGGTGGCGGATATCAAGGTGGTCGAACAGTCAGATTCGCGCCGCTTCTTTCAGCGCTCACTTGCCGTGCTTGAGAGCATGAAGGGGAAGAAGTCCGGTTCGATCGACACGGTTTCCGGGGCGACATACAGCAGCCGCGGGATCATCAACGCGGTCAACGACGCTCTGTCAAAGGCGGTCGAGTTGAATCAATCGGGCACAGGAGAGAAGGTCTCCTTCTTTCAGCCGATGGGCGGGACAACAAAGCCCTCGCCCAAGCAGGGGAAGATCCTCGAGGATAAGACCAGAAAGAAGATCGCAGCTCTTTTGCGCAAGGGAGAGCTGAAATCGGGAAGCTATCAGGGGCTGGGAGCAGGCTTTAACACTTCAAAGGGCAGGCTGAAGACCCAGGTCTCCATCGAGGACAACGAAATCAAAGACATTGAAGTCGGACAGGGCAAGGACTACGCGGATGACGGCGAGGAGTACCGGGCCAGAGCCGTCAAGGTGGTGCCCTTCCTCATGGACAAGAAGAAGGGCCGGCACAACATTGCCGTCATGAAGCTGCACCACGACTATCTCGACCGGATTCTCGCCGCGGACAATCCTCAGAAAATGGCCGAGAAGCTGATTGGCAAGGACTATGCCGCTAAAATCAACGATTCGAAGAAGGCGAGCGAGGTATCAAGGGCGATTAAGGCCTTCCTTCAGGAGAAGATGGGGGAGAGAGATGTCTTTGACGCTGTTTCAGGGGCCACCATCAGCGCCGGGGGACTGGCCAGGTCTGTCGATCAGGCCCTGGAGCTGTCTGAGACAGACGCGAAGACGGGAAATGAGATCGTCTCTATTTCTATCGTCTCCCCGTCGGATATCAATGTCTATAATAAGCAGTCTGAATTGAAGCAGAATCGGAAGAAACCGCTGGACCTGAGCGGACTTGTTGTGGAGCTGACCAAAAAGGACGGAGGTAAGGTTTCAGTTCCTTATGCCAGCTTCGGACAGTATGGACTTGAGATTCGGGCACAGGACGGCCAGGAGATCAAAGACGGAATGGACATTTCCAAGTTCGTCAAAAACGGAACGCTAATTACGGATATCACCCATAAGGAGTCCAAGCGGAGCGCGAGACTTGGAATCGTCTTTGGAGCTTACAGCAAGGACTATATCGTGTCCATGGAGTACAGGATCGGCGACGGAGACTGGAAGACACTGGATCACCCGCAGATGTCTGACGAGAAGAGCGAGAATATCTCTGAGCGGCAGACGATCAAGCTTTCCAGCCAGGAGCTTGGAAAGAAGCTTCGCTTCAGGACCCGCGCAAAGAGCGGACAGATTTATCTCTATGAATCCAATGAGGGAATCGCGTTTAAGAAGATGACCCTGCCCTGCATGGATTCCTCTTTTGAGGACAATGAGAACGCCAATTTCGCTCTCTTTATCACCGTGGATGAAGACAAGGCAGATCAGCCCTCTCCCAATCCCGGTCAGCCCACAGGAGAAGATGAGATTCAGGTGGATTTTGCCGCAAGCTATCTCAATCACCAGAAAGTAGAAGGGATTCCTGTGAAAACCGGAGAGGGGGTTTTAGTCCGTCAAGTCCGGGGTCTTCCGGGAGGACTTTCCTATCGAGACGGGAAAATCAGCGGAGCCATTGACATCGCGGATTCTGAGTTCGACGATTCCATGTCCAAAGAGTATTCGCTTACAATTCTTGGAAGTAAGGCCGGTCAGGAGCTGACGGTTCAAAAGAAGCTTCTTGTCTTCCAGGATAAGGATCGGGACGGCATCAGTGACAACGATGAGGGCGAGCACTACGCGAACCAGTTTACTCCGCTCTTTAAGGGGCAGACCTACCAGGAAAAGGCGATCTATAAAGAAGCAGGGGATCCGGAGCCGACAATGGAAGAGTATCGGGCCCTCTTTAAAAATATACCGGACGACGATTCCGTGACGATTGAAGTGCTGAAACATCCGGACATGTCAGTGACAGGGAACCAGATTGTAAAGCTGCAATTTAAGTCAAAGTACGTCTCAGGCCTGTCTAAGGTCAGCGTTGCCCTGATTGTGGAGAAGGCCGGAAGTCAGCCGGAGGGGCCTGCTCAGGAAGCAAAGGCGGGAGATATCCAGGTGAATTTCCCGGCGGTGAGCTTAAACCATCAGGTTTTCTCTGATACAAAGGTATCCTGCGCCTCCGGGGTAAAGCTGATCTCTGCGGAGGGCTTGCCCGGCGGATTGTCTCTTTCCAATGGAAGCGTCACAGGTAAGATCGACATTCCCGACGCGGATTTTGACGGGAGCTTCTACCGGACCTATCCGGTTAAGCTCTATGGAAAAAAGGCCGGCAAGAAGATTGTCATGAGTACAAGCCTGGGCGTCTACCAGGATCGTGACCGGGACGGAATCAATGACAATGATGAGGGCGATCACTATGCAAATGAGTTCACAGCTCAATTTAAGGGCTCTCTGATTATTAACAGGAAGGTTGGCGACCCGGCTCCGACAGAAGACGACTATAAGGCCATGATTAAAAATCTGCCCGACGACGGGTCTGTTCGCATGGAGATCGTCGGGAGCCCGGATATGACCAGGGCCGGCTACACGGTGGTCAAGCTGCGCTTTCATTCCACTTATGTGACCGGGGTTTCCAGCAAGAGCATAGGGATCAGAGTAGAGTAGGAGAGATCTATGAATTTGATTGCAGGCTTGCTGATCGCGCTTGTCTTTTACGGCGCGGCAGCGGATCTAATGAAAAAATACAGCAGAGGATTCTATCTCTGCTTTTACGCTCTTGTCCTTCTCATGGTCGTGATCTACAGCAGAGGATATGATCAGGTCATGCCGGCGGGGCTGAAATTTGTCACGGACCTCTTTCACAGAGGGGTCATGGCAACGGCGACCTTTATCATCGTCATGTATCTGGGCGTCATCAGAAAGCATAGCGCTCTCACAAGGCGATATATGCGGATTCGGGGAGAGATGTCCATTGTGGCTTGCCTGATGGCTCTGACCCACAACATTCTCTTTGGAATTCACTATTTTGTCGCTTTCTTTGACAGGGACGCTTTCATGCCAGTTCAGACCAGAATCGCGGCTCTGATCAGCATGACGCTGATCGCGATGATGATTCCCCTTTTTGTGACATCCTTCGGGGCGGTGCGAAGAAGAATGAAGGGAAAATCCTGGAAGAATCTCCAGAGGCTGGCCTACCCCTTCTACATCCTCCTCTACGTGCATGTTATGGTTCTTTTCTCCATGGCGCCGGAGAAGAACCGGCTTTCGATCATCGTCTACACGGTAATTTATGTCGCCTATGTCGTTCTGCGTCTCAAGAAAGCCATCCTGGCCCACATGCAGAAGAAGAGTGCGGCGCGGGCGCGCCTGGCGTAAGAGCCCGGATCCAGGGCGAGACGCTGGCTTTCGACGCGGCGCTTTGGATGCCGTGACGGATACCCGCTTTCGTTGCCGGCGAAAAAGCTTGCCGGCAATCGGACCTTGTGCTATAGTTGCAATGTTGTTTATTTGGAGATGGTCCTCTGTTGCGGACGGCATTAAGAACATCGAGATGAATGTGGAGGAAACCCATGAACGCACACGAGATAATAGCTAACATTGAGAAGGAACAGCTCAAGGATCAGGCCCCGGACTTTAACGTGGGTGATACGGTCCGCGTACATAACCTGATTAAGGAGGGCAACCGCGAGCGTATCCAGATTTTTGAGGGAACTGTTTTGAAGAAGCAGGGCGGAAGCAACCGTGAGACATTCACAGTCCGCAAGTTCTCCAACGGGATCGGTGTTGAGAAGACCTGGCCCCTGCACAGCCCCCGGGTTGAGAAGGTTGAGGTGGTTCGCCGGGGTAAGGTTCGCCGCGCCAAGCTCAATTATCTTCGCGACCGTGTCGGCAAGTCCGCCAAGGTCAAGGAGATCATCCGCTGATTCTGCGGGAATAATGAAGCATGAAAAAGGGAGAGCTGACTCTTATATGCCTTGTACGCTCGACGGGGTGAGCGGGGATATGAGAGGAGGCTCTCTTTTTTCGTCTTCCTTTGACGCGCGCGCACTGTTTTTTTGCTGTTTCTTTTGACGCGCACACCTGCTTTCTTGAAGGGCCGGGAGGGATCAGATAAAATAGTAGCAAGTTTTTTCGACCAAGGAGCGCCTTATGTCCAGATTTCGACCTAATCCCGGACACATGAACAAGAATATCTTTCTACAGAAGAGTGAGGAATCAACCCGGCGGACAACAAAGAATCTCTCGTTTTCACAGCGAAGAAGACCCAGATCAAAAGAGGAGACCAAAGCCCGCCTGATCTGGACTGCTCAGATCTGCTCGGTTATTTTCCTGGCCTTTTTCCTGGTTTTTTCGTTTGGAAGGACAATAACGATTTCCGGTTCTTCCATGGAGCCGACCCTGCGGGCAGGGGATCGGGTCCTTGTCAATCGCCTGGTATATCATATTCGAAAACCCCGAGCCGGGGATCTGGTTGTCTTTCGCCCGTCCGGCAGGCAAAATGCCCAGTATATGGTAAAGAGGCTGATTGCCAGACCCGGCGATACCGTCTATATTTCCGGAGGCAAGCTCTATGTCAACAACAGTGCCTTCCGCCAGGGAACCGTCAGCTTCAGTGGTATCGGTTACGCCGGAAATTTGGCGGAGAAGACGCAGCTGGGGGATGATCAATATCTGGTGATGGGCGATAACTTCAACAACAGTGAGGATTCCCGCTACGCGAGCATCGGTCTGCTCTCCAGGAGGGACTTTGTCGGTAAAATTTGGTTTGATGTCAGCCTGTCCCACTTCGGGCCCGCGTCATAAGAGGAGTTGAGATGAATATTCAATGGTTTCCGGGCCATATGACCAAGGCAAAAAGACAGATGCAGGAGGATATCAGGCTGATCGATCTGGTGATCGAGCTCCTGGATGCCCGTATTCCTCTGGCCAGCAGAAACCCGGAGATTGATCAACTGGCCAGAGATAAGGCGCGGATGATCCTGCTCAATAAGGCCGACCTGTCTGACCCCAAGGCCACCTCCCGCTGGAAGGAATATTTTGAGCGTCAGGGGATGACGGTTCTGGCGCTGGATTCCAGGTCAGCTTCTTTGCGCAAGCCCATGCAAAAGGCGATTATGGACGCGACAGAAAAGAAGAGGATCCGCGACCTGCGGCGGGGGATTAAAAACCGACCGGTCAGAGCTATGATTGCGGGTATTCCAAATGTCGGCAAGTCGACTCTGATCAACTCACTGGCCGGCAGGGCAGCGGCCAGAACCGGAAACAAACCGGGAGTCACCAAGGGAAAACAGTGGATTCACCTGAGAGACAATATTGATCTTTTGGATACCCCGGGGATCCTCTGGCCCAAATTTGAGGACCAGGAGACAGGAACCCATCTGGCCATGATCGGAGCCATCTCTGATCATGTTTTGCAGGTGGAAGATCTGTCCCTAAAAGTCATTCATTTTCTCAGAGAGGCTTATCCCGGAGCTCTATCGGACCGCTATGCCGTTGACGAAGAGAAAGAGGATGTCGATATTCTGTCGGCAATTGCTCGAAAGAGGGGCTGTCTTGTGCGGGGAAATGAGATAGACTACCGAAAGACAGCGGATCTGTTCCTGGATGAGTTCCGCAAGGGACAGCTGGGCAGGATCAGCATTGAGATGACGGCGGAGTAAGAACGGTATTTTGCCAAAGAGATGATAAGGAGTTCACGTGGAAGAGCAGAAGAGACAGGAGACAAGCGAGAAGAGACAGGAGAAGAATCCGGTCAGAGAGGTCTTATCGACAATTCTATATCTGGCCCTGGTGATTTTGGCCGCCTATTTGATTGTGACTTTCGTGGGACAGAGAACAGAGGTCAACGGTTCTTCTATGGAGAACACGCTGGATAACGGGGACAACCTGATTGTCGACAAGATATCCTACCGCCTGGGAAGTCCAAAGCGGTTTGACGTCGTGGTTTTCCCCTACCCCCAGAACCCGTCCACCTATTTCATTAAGCGGGTGATCGGTCTTCCCGGCGAGACAGTGCAGATCGACAGTTCCGGCAAGATCTACATCAATGGGCAGGTCTTAGAGGAGAATTTCGGCAGAGAAGTCATTTCCAATCCGGGCCTGGCGCAAGAGCCGATCAAGCTGGGAGAGGACCAGTACTTTGTCCTGGGGGACAACCGAAACAACTCTATGGACAGCCGGGATTCGAGGGTTGGCCTGATCAGTGGAAAGAGTATGGTCGGCAAGGCCTTTCTCAGAATTTGGCCGCTGAATAAGTTCGGTCTGGTCCGGCACAGTATGTAGGAGGCAATATGACAGACCAGGAGCCCATCGGGCGGATTCGCGAGCATATGCGGGCCTGTCCCGAGGAGAAGCTTAAGACCTTCATCGACGTGTATGCGTCTGATGGCAGAAGCGGCGTGAAGACAATCGTAGAACAGGCACGAAGGAAACTGGATCGGCGAAGGAGGGAAGAAGCCCGCATCGATGAACTCATGGTCTTTGAGAGAGAGGCCTGGCAAAGCTGTCAGTATGTCGCGGGAATGGACGAGGTGGGACGTGGACCTCTGGCGGGACCTCTTGTGACGGCAGCCGTGATTCTTCCCAGGGGGCATCGAATCCTCGGAATCAATGACTCCAAGAAGGTCTCCCCCAAAAAGAGAGAGGAGCTCTACAGACAGATTATGGAGGAGGCTCTCGCGGTCGGCATCGGGATGAATTCACCCGAGAGGATCGATCAGATCAATGTCCTCCAGGCCACCTATGAGGCCATGCGAGAGGCGGTCAGTCAGCTGGATCCGGCGCCGGAGCTCGTCTTGAATGACGCCGTGACTGTGCCGGGGCTTCTGGTCAGGCAGATCCCGATCATACACGGGGATGCCAGGTCGATCAGCATCGGCGCGGCTTCCATTGTCGCCAAGGTGACCCGGGATCATATGATGGAAGATTACGACAAGTCCTATCCGGGCTATGGCTTTGCCAAGAACAAGGGATATGGAACGGCGGATCACATCAGGGCCTTAAGAAAGATGGGTCCCACTCCGATTCATCGAAGGTCCTTTATCGGACATTTCACAGGCTCGCAGTCTGTCTGATGGGGAACAGGGAATACTATGGGGAGTGTCAATCGAAGAAAAGAGGGGAGCTTCTATGAGCGCAGGGCAGGCGACTATCTGACCGGGCAGGGTTTGACCCTTGTTGAATTCAACTTTTCCTGCCGCCTGGGAGAGATCGACCTGGTCGCAAGAGAGGGGCCCTGTCTGGTCTTTGTCGAGGTCAAATATCGACGCAGCCGCCGCTTCGGCCTCCCGGAGGAGGCAGTTGGTCCGTCCAAGATGAGGACAATTCGCAAGGTGGCTGACTATTACTGCCTGACGCACGGGATCTGCCAGACGACACCTGTCCGCTTTGATCTGGTCGCGATCGAGGGAGAAGAGATCCGGCATTACCGGGGGGCCTTCTGACAGGTATCTGATGGAATAAGAGGTGAGAATTTGACGTCAAGCGTATCGGATTCATCCTTTGAGCTGAAGAATTTTGTATTGAAAAATAAAGAGAGCGTCTTTTCCCTGCGCACATATGAACAAAAGGGTTCGGGAAGAGAGAATGCAAAGAGAAAGGCGGACGAATTGGATGGATTGCCCCTGCTTGCGTTTGAGCGTCTGTCGAGGGAGGCCTGGATTCGTCACTGCTTTACCACCCGCGCCGGGGGTGTCAGCCGGGGGATTTTTCAGAGTCTCAATCTCTCCTACACCAGGGGAGATGATCCAAAGGCTGTGACAGAGAACTATCGACGGGTGGCCAGGGCTATGGGAACGGACCTGGCGCACATTGTGACTTCTGACCAGACCCACACGACCAATGTCCGCCTGGTGACGGCTGAGGACGCGGGCAAGGGAATCACAAGAAAGAGGGACTACAGGGATACGGACGGCCTGATCACGGACGTGCCAGGTCTGCTTTTGGCGACCTTCTACGCCGACTGCGTCCCTCTCTATCTGATCGATCCCGTGCACAGGGCGATCGGCCTGTCCCACTCGGGCTGGAGGGGGACCCTTGGACGTATGGGGGCCAAGACCGTCAGGGCCATGGGAGAGGCCTATGGGAGCAGGCCCCAGGATATGCTGGCCGCGATCGGCCCCTCGATCTGCCGCGATTGCTATGAGGTCAGCCGCGATTTGGCGGAGAGCTTTACAGAGGAATTCGGTCCTGGTGTTGCGGATTTTACGGATCAAGAGCATGGGCAGCTGGACCTCTGGGAGTGCAACCGACGCGTGTTTTCAGACGCGGGTCTCTCCTCTGACCGGATCATTGTCAGCAATCTCTGCACCTGCTGTAATTCAGATAAGCTCTTTTCCCACCGGGCTTCCCATGGGCGAAGGGGAAATCTTGGGGCTTTTCTTATGATTACCCCGCGTGTGATTGACAGATGAAGATAAGGAGCCGGGAAGATGGGTATGGAATCCAGCGCGTCCCATACAATTGAATATGTCAGACCGGGTTCGGCTGCCTATGACGCGGGCTTAGAGGCAGGAGACGTGATCGTCTCCATCAACGGACACAGGCTGGCCGATATTTTTGATTATCATTACTACTCGGACGAGGAGGATCCGACCCTTTTGATCCGGGACGCCCAGGGACTTGAGCATCTCGTGGAAATAGAGAAGGATGAGGGCGAGGACTTAGGCGTCACCTTTGTCAACGGCCTCTTAGACGACTACCGATCCTGCTCCAACGCATGCCTCTTTTGCTTTATTGACCAGAACCCGCCGGGGATGCGAAAGACCATCTACTTCAAGGACGACGACACCCGCCTCTCATTTCTGCAGGGCAACTATGTCACTCTGACCAATATGAAGGAAGAGGAGATCGATCGTCTGATCGCCTATCGCATGGAACCAATCAATGTTTCTGTCCAGGCCACAGAGCCCCTGCTCCGGGAGAAAATGCTCCACAACCGTTTTGCCGGTCAGCTCATGGACAAGCTCAAAAAGCTCTATGACGCGGAAATTTCCATGAACGGGCAGGTGGTCTTATGTAAGGGCTTAAATGACAAAGAGCATCTGGACCGGACCATAAAGGACCTGTTGTCCTTCTATCCCTATATGGGGACGCTCTCCGTCGTCCCCGTCGGCCTGACAAGATTTCGCCAGGGCCTCTATCCCCTGAAGCCCTTCAAGAAGGAGGACGCGAGGGAGGTTGTCGAGCAGATTCGCAGATGGCAGGCCTTTTCCATGGAACGATTTGGTCATCCCTTCGTCCAGGCCGGAGATGAGTTTTACCTTCTGGCTGAGGAGGAAATTCCCCCGGAGGAGGTCTATGACGGATACACCCAGCTGGAGAATGGCGTGGGGATGCTTCGCCTTTTGATGGAGGAATTTCGGGCGGCTCTGCGGGAGCTGGACGCGGATGAGGAGGTGAAAAAGGAGCAGGAGCTGTCCATCGCGACAGGGCTTTTAGCCGCCCCCTTTATTCGCGCGCTCTGCGATCAGGCCCAGGCAAGATTTCCCGGAATTAAGGTCAGGGTCTACACCATTCACAATCATTTTTACGGGGAGCGGATTACTGTGTCGGGACTGATCACAGGAGGTGACTTGATCAGCCAGCTGGCCGGTCAGAAATTGGGAGAAAGACTCCTCCTTCCATGCAATATGTTGCGCTCCGGAGAGAATGTATTTCTAGATGATGTGACAGTAGAGGAAGTGGAGCAAACTTTACAAGTACCGGTCGATATTGTAGAATCGGGCGGAGATGACCTGCTGGAGGCAATTCTTAAGTCCCGCAGGAATCATATACGTTAAGCGGGAAAGAGGAGCATATGAGCAAGGCGGTTGTGGCCGTGGTCGGACGCCCAAATGTAGGAAAATCAACCCTGTTCAATGCCCTGGCAGGCGAGCGCATATCCATCGTCGAGGATACGCCGGGGGTGACCAGAGATCGTATCTATGCGGATGTCAGCTGGCTTGATCATGAGTTTACAATGATCGACACCGGGGGAATTGAGCCGGATTCCTCGGATATTATCTTGAGCCAGATGAGAGAACAGGCTCAGATTGCCATCGATACGGCGGATGTTATTATTTTCATGACGGATGTCCGCCAGGGGCTGGTGGACGCGGACGCCAAGGTGGCCGATATGCTCCGCCGCTCTAAAAAACCGATTGTCCTAGTTGTCAACAAGGTCGACGACTTCGACAAGCATGTGATGGACAGCTACGAGTTCTACAATCTTGGGATCGGGGATCCCCATCCGATTTCCGCTGCGGGCAAGCTGGGCTTTGGAGATATGCTCGATGCTGTGATCGCGCATTTCCCGGAGTCCGATATCCTGGACCAGGAGGATGACACGCCGCGGATTGCCGTCATTGGAAAGCCGAATGTGGGCAAGTCCTCTCTGATCAACAGGCTCTGCGGCAAGCAGAGACTGATCGTCTCCGATATCGCGGGCACGACCCGTGACGCGGTGGATACCAGGGTCAGGTTCAACAAAAAGGACTATATCTTCGTCGATACCGCCGGACTCAGAAGAAAATCCAGAATTCAGGGGGACATTGAGCGCTACTCCATTGTTCGCGCGGTCGCCGCAGTGGAGAAGGCCGATGTAGTGGTCCTTGTGATCGACGGGGCGGAGGGAGTCTCTGAGCAGGACGCCAAGATCGCCGGAATCGCGCACGAGGGAGGCAAGGCCGTGATCATCGCCGTCAATAAATGGGACGCGGTTGAGAAGGATAATCACACCATGTCTGACCAGATTGACAGGATTCACAAGACCCTGTCTTTTATGCTCTACGCCAGAATTATCTTTATTTCCGCCCTGACCGGGCAGAGACTGGGGCAGCTCTATGAAGCCATTGATCAGGTGATTGCCGCCTCTACCATGCGGGTGGGGACAGGCGTTCTCAATGAGATCGTCGCAGAGGCTGTCGCCATGCAGCAGCCTCCCACAGACAAGGGAAAGCGCCTGAAGATCTTCTATGTGACCCAGGTAGCCGTCAAACCGCCCACGTTTGTTGTGTTTGTAAATGACAAGAAGCTCATGCATTTCTCCTATGTCAGATATCTGGAGAATCAGATCCGTCAGAATTTCGGATTTGAGGGAACGCCCCTGCGCATGATCACCAGACAGAGGGATGACAAGTCATGAGTCCATTTGTAATTGCAGTCCTGGTTTCCCTGGGGATCGGATATTTCTGCGGGAATTTTCTCTCCGGTTTTCTCCTGGGAAAGCACGCTCACGTAGACTTAAGAAAAGAGGGCAGCGGCAATATCGGAACGACCAACGCCCTGCGCATTTTGGGGCCGAGAGCGGCCCTTGTCACTCTGATCCTGGATGTCTTAAAATCCATGATTGCTGTCGCTGTCATACATCTGATCTATGGAGGAAATCCCCTTTACGCGAAAGAACTGATCCATGTTCTCGCTCTGCTGGCGGCCTTCGGGGCCGTTATGGGACACGATTATCCAATTTATATGCGCTTTCAGGGCGGCAAGGGGGCGGCGACCTCCCTCGGCTTGATTTTAGCCTGTTTTCCGCAGACCTTTCCCCTGATCGCCATTGTTTTTTTCGCGGCGGTGATCAAAACCCGCTTTGTCTCTCTGGGATCGATGCTGGCGGCCTTCATCTTTTTTGTTCAGGTGCTGGTTCTCGGATCGACCGGTCATCTGATGTTTTATCAGAATCAGCTCTCTTGGGCATATCTGGTCAGCGGGCTTGTCCTGCTTTTCATCTTGATTCGCCATCGCAGCAACATCAAGCGGCTTTTGGCAGGAGAGGAGAATCCCATCTCCCTGCATAAGAAGGAGTGAATATGGCTCGGATTTGCATTCTCGGAGCTGGTTCCTGGGGGACGGCCTTGGCCGTCCTTCTTGTCGGAAACGGACATACGGTGACCCTCTGGTCCCATCGGGCGGAAGAGGTTCTTGCGATGCAGCGGACCTCTGCCAATGAGAGTAAGCTGCCCGGAGTGGTCTTGCCCCGTGAGATCCGCTACAGCAGCCAGCTGAAGGAGGCTGTCAAAAATCAGGATCTCCTCGTCTTTGCGGTTCCATCAAAAGCGACCAGAGAAACGGCAAAAAAAATAAAGGACCTGATCCCGGAGGATCAGAAGATCGTCTCCGTCTCAAAGGGGATTGAAGAGGGGACCCTTTACAGTCAAACCCAAATCCTCGAGGACGTTCTGAAAGGAGCCCTCACCGCCGCCTTGTCAGGACCATCCCATGCGGAAGAGGTTGTCAGGAGGATTCCGACCCTGGTAGTCGCGGCCTCGAAGAGTCATGATCTGGCCCTTCTGACTCAGGAGCTTTTTATGAACGCCAACTTCCGGGTCTATATCAGCCCGGACCTGCTTGGGGTGGAAATCGGCGGCTCTCTCAAGAATGTCATCGCTCTTGCGGCAGGGATGTCCGACGGCCTTGGCTATGGGGACAATACCAAGGCGGCTCTGATTACCAGAGGCATCAAGGAGATCACCCGCCTCGCGGTCGCGATGGGAGCCAAAGAGGATACCCTGGCCGGACTCTCCGGCATCGGCGACCTGATTGTCACCTGCCAGTCCATGCACAGCAGAAATCGTATGGCGGGCTATTATATCGGACAGGGCGATTCCGCGCAGGAGGCCATGGACAAGGTGAAAATGGTGGTCGAGGGAGTCTACTCCGCCAAGGCGGCCAGGGCCTTAGGCCAGAGATACGGGGTGGATCTTCCGATTATTGAGCAGGTCAACCGGGTTCTCTTTGAGCAAATGGATGTCAGGAAGGCGGTTCTTGAACTGATGGGAAGAGAGAAGAAGGCGGAGTTGGACCACTGTTCCTGGTAGAAGATCTGTGTGGGGAGGATGAGATGAAAATTGCACTGAGAAAAATGACAGAAAGCGCCCAAATCCCTGTCAGAGGGAGTCTGCAGGCGGCGGGATACGATTTGTTTGCGGATCTTTCCGAGGCGGTGACGATTCTGCCTCAGGAGACAAAAATGGTCGGGACCGGCATTGCCTGCGCCATTCCGGAGGGCTATTTCGGGGGGATTTATGCCCGCTCGGGTCTCTCCGCGAAAGAGGGACTGCGTCCGGCCAACTGCACCGGTGTCGTGGACTCTGATTACAGGGGAGAGATCAAGGTCGCTCTGCACAATGATTCAAAGGAGAGCAGAACGATCCTGCCCGGCCAGAAAATCGCTCAAATGGTAGTACAGGCTTTTTTGCCCGTCGAGTTTGAAACCGTAGAGGATCTGGACGCAACCGAACGCGGAGGCGGCGGATTCGGCTCTACCGGAAAGCTTTAAAGGAGTGATCTATGGCGAAGAAGAAGAGCTACGACGAGAGCAGCATCCATGTTCTGGAGGGGCTGGACGCCGTTCGCATGCGCCCCGGCATGTATATCGGGTCAACATCGACCAAGGGGCTCAATCATCTGATCTATGAAATTGTCGATAATTCCGTCGACGAGCACCTGGCCGGTGACTGCGATACCATCCATGTCAGCCTGAATCCGGACGGCTCCTGCACGGTTGAGGATGACGGAAGGGGAATTCCTGTGGGCATGCATGCTAAGGGCGTCTCCGCGGCCCGCCTCGTTTTTTCCACCCTGCACGCCGGAGGCAAGTTCGACAATGAAGCCTATAAGACGTCCGGGGGCCTGCACGGTGTGGGCTCCTCCGTGGTCAATGCCCTCTCAAGCTATATGGACATTGAGATCAGGAGAGACGGGGAGATTCATCACGATCACTACGCCATGGGAAAGCCCACGGAGAAGCTGGTCAAGGGGCTTTTGCCCGTCATCGGAAAGACAAAAGAGACCGGAACCAAGATCACCTTTCTGCCCGACCCGCAGATCTTTGAAAAGACCCGTTTTTCAGAGAAGGATGTCAAGTCCCGTCTGCATGAGACCGCCTACTTAAATCCCAGGCTGACCATTATCTATGATGACCTGCGGCAGGAGACGGCGGAGCATCTGGTTTTCCATGAGAAAGAGGGGATTCGGGGATTTGTGAGGGAGCTCAACAAGAAGGCGGAAGGGCTGACCGATGTCATCTACTACAAGGGAGAGTTTGAGGGGATTCAGGTGGAAGCTGCCTTTCAGTATGTCAATGAATTTCACGAGAATATTCTGGGCTTCTGCAACAACATCTATAACGCTGAGGGCGGAGAGCACATCACGGGCTTTAAGACTCAGTTCACGACGGTGATCAATTCCTATGCCAGAGAGTTAGGGATCCTGAAGGATAAGGACGCCAACTTTACCGGAACGGATGTGAGAAACGGCATGACGGCCGTCATCTCCATTAAGCATCCGGATCCCCGTTTTGAGGGGCAGACCAAGACCAAGCTGGACAATAAGGACGCCTCCAAGGCCACAGCCAAGGTGACCGGAGATGAGATCGTTCTCTATTTCGACCGGAACTTAGAGACCTTAAAGACAGTCATTTCCTGCGCCGAGAAGGCGGCCAAAATCCGAAGAACAGAGGAGCGGACCAAGACCAATCTTCTGACAAAGCAGAAGTTCTCTTTTGACCAGAATGGGAAGCTGGCCAACTGTGAGTCCAGGGACGCCTCCAAATGCGAGATCTTTATTGTGGAGGGAGACTCCGCGGGCGGGTCTGCCAAGATGGCGAGAAATCGTCTCTATCAGGCCATCATGCCCATCAGGGGCAAGATCTTGAACGTGGAGAAGGCTTCCATCGACAAGGTTTTGGCAAACGCGGAGATCAAGACTATGATCAATGCCTTCGGCTGCGGATTTTCCGAGGGCTTTGGCAATGACTTCGACATCAAAAAGCTCCGCTATGACAAGATTATTGTCATGACGGACGCCGATGTTGACGGAGCCCATATTGACACCCTGCTTTTGACCCTCTTTTATCGCTTTATGCCGGAGCTGATCTATGAGGGCCATGTCTACCTGGCCATGCCTCCCCTCTATAAGGCCATGCCCGCGAAGGGAGAAGAGGAGTATCTCTACGATGACGCTGCCCTGGAGAAATACCGAAAAAGACAGACCGGAGCCTTTACGCTCCAGCGCTACAAGGGCCTGGGAGAGATGGACGCCGCGCAGCTTTATGAGACGACCATGAATCCCAAGACCCGGCGGCTTCGCAGGGTCGGAATTGAGGACGGACGCATGGCCTCCGACGTCACGGAGATGCTTATGGGCAATGAAGTCGGTCCCCGCCGCGATTTTATCTACGAGAATGCCAATGACGCTGATCTGGATGTATGAGGGACTGTAAATGACTGAGAAAATAAGAGAAGAGATTATTGAGACCGAGTACTCGGATGTCATGCAGAAGTCCTATATCGACTATGCCATGTCGGTCATTGTGGCCAGAGCCCTGCCGGATGTCAGAGACGGTTTAAAGCCCGTCCAGAGGCGCACCCTCTATGATATGCATGAATTGGGGATTCGCTACGATAAGCCCTACCGCAAGTCTGCTCGTATCGTGGGTGACACCATGGGTAAATATCATCCTCATGGAGACGCCTCGATTTATGACGCCCTAGTGGTCATGTCCCAGGATTTCAAAAAGTCAGTCCCTCTGGTGGACGGCCACGGCAATTTCGGGTCGATTGAGGGAGACGGAGCGGCTGCCATGCGATACACGGAGGCCCGCCTGTCTCAGATTGCCCAGGAGGCATACTTAGCAGACCTGGACAAGGACCTGGTGGACTTCATCCCCAACTTTGACGAGACGGAAAAGGAGCCGGAGGTTCTGCCGGTTCGGATCCCCAACCTCTTGGTCAACGGGGCGGACGGAATCGCGGTCGGGATGGCGACATCCATTCCCCAGCACAATCTGGGAGAGGTGATCGACGGCGTCATCGCCTACATGAAAAACCCGGAGATCAACACCAGACAGATGATGGAATATATTCCGGGCCCGGATTTTCCGACCGGCGGCATTGTGACCAACAGGGATGAGCTGCTGGCGATTTACTCGACCGGCGCAGGCAAGATCAAGATCCGGGGGAAGGCCTCGATTGAGAAGATCAAGGGGGGAAGAGAGGCGATTGTTGTCTCTGAAATTCCCTACACCATGATCGGGGCGAATATCGGCAAGTTTTTAAATGACACCTATGCCCTGGTCGAGTCCAAGAAAACGTCTGATATTGTCGACATTTCCAATATGTCCTCCAAGGACGGGATCCGCATTGTCATCGAATTAAAGCGGGGAGCGGACGCGCAGAATGTCCTGAATCTTCTCTACAGGAAAACACGTCTGGAGGATACCTTCGGCGTCAATATGCTGGCTGTTGCCGAGGGGAAGCCGGAGACGATGGGAATTGTCCCCATCATCCGTCATCATGTGAACTTTCAATATGAGCTTGCCACCCGAAAGTACACAAACCTGCTCAAGAAGGAGAAGGAGAAGAAGGAAATCCAGGAGGGCCTGATCAAGGCGGTTGACGTCATCGATCTGATCATCGAGATCCTGCGCGGGTCCAGGAGCGTCAAGATGGCCAGGGCCTGTCTGGTAGACGGTATCACGGAGGGAATCCGTTTTAAGAGCGAGCAGTCAGAGAAGGACGCCAGGCTTTTGCACTTCACCCAGCGGCAGGCGGACGCTATTCTTCAGATGCGGATGTATCGTCTGATCGGCCTTGAGATCGAGCAGTTAAGAGCCGATTATGAGAAAACCATGCAAAATATCCAGGAGGACATGGATATTCTGGAGCACAGGGCTTCAATGGCCAGGGTGATTATCAGAGATCTCAAGGAGATCAAGAAGACCTTCGCCCGAAAGAGAAGAACGCTGATTGACAATGTGGCTGAGGCCGTCATTGAGGAAAAGCCCATTGAGGAGCAGGAGATGGTCGTTCTTATGGATCGCTTCGGCTATGTCAAGGCGATTGACCTGTCTGTCTATGACCGCAATCAGGAGGCCGCGGACAAGGAGAACAAGTATGTGATTCACTGCTCCAATCTGGACCGGCTGGCAGTGTTCAGCTCGACCGGACAGCTGCACCTGATCAAGGTCTTGGATATGCCCGGGGGAAAATTCCGGGATAAGGGAACTCCCATTGATAATTTGTCCAAATTTGACTCCGCCAGGGAAAGGATCCTTTTCGCGGAGGCGCTTGGCGCGGTCAAGGAGAGCAAGGTCTTCTTTGGGACCAGGGCAGGTTATATCAAGCAGGTGGACGGGGCAGAATTCGACGTCTCCCGCTACAGCTCCATCGCGAGCAAACTGGGGCAGGGAGATGAGCTCGTGGCCGTCGGGACGATCCGGGGCGCGGAGACGCTGGTTATGGAGACCAAGTCCGGCTACTTCCTCCGCATTCCGGTTTCTGATATTCCGGAGAAGAAGAAGGCGGCTGTCGGGGTGATCGGAATCAAGCTGGGCCGGGCCGACCGGGTCAGCCAGATGTATCTTCTGACGGATCAGGAGGGTGGATTGACCTCTCTGCACAATAAGAAGGTGGTTCTCAACCGGCTTCATATCGGAAGTCGGGCGACAAAGGGGGTCAAGCGCTGAGGATCGGGCCCTGTTTTTGACGGAAGCAAGAA
The DNA here is from genome assembly GCF_000524295.1 of Shuttleworthella sp. MSX8B. NCBI lineage: Bacteria > Bacillati > Bacillota > Clostridia > Lachnospirales > Lachnospiraceae > Shuttleworthella > Shuttleworthella sp. MSX8B. The sequence continues at coordinate 121,915 of NZ_JAQT01000009.1, read as the reverse complement.
GGAGAAGAGGATTATGGACAAGTTCAATGGCGGGCTTCGCCCAGGTCTGGTCGTCAATTGGAGTATTGATCTTGCCCTGCAGGGACTCTTTATCGGCCTTGGAATTTATCTGTTCAGAAAGTCGGCGGAGGGACAGAGTCTGGCCGCCTACCTCCTGCTCTCGGGATTTCTGATCCGGGGTCTGTCGTCCATGGCGGTCTATGTGGTCAAGGGACATTACCGGAGTCTTGGCAATGACAGCTTTCGAAGCGGCCTGCTTTTGACCCTGGCCTGTGCCCTGGCAGCGATTCGCATGGGGGCCGTCACAGAGCATTTTTCTCTCTTTTTGGGCGTCCTCTTTCTCTATGCCGGAGCGGGCTTCGCCCAGTCCGCTCTTCAGATTCTCCTCCTGAAAAGAAAGTTCTGGTATCTGCCCCTGCTCTTTGCCATTCTGACCGCAATTTGCGCGATTCTTCTGATTCTGGATCCCGGAGCCCTGATCAGCGGCAAGTTCGAGAGGGCCTGTTTTGCCATGGTATTTGTCGGAGTCATGGGGATCTTCTCGCAAATCTTATCCCTGATGCAGCTTCTTTTCAGCAGACACCTGGAGAAGAGGGAGTTCAGGCGGATGCAGGAGGCAAACCGCAGCTTCATGGCGGATGAATCTACGGAAGTGATTGCGGATGGAGCTGAGGCAGGGGACATAGCTTCAGAGGATGACATGCAGATCCTTTCGGAGGATGAGTCGGAGTAGAAGACCATGTGATGTTCACAAAATATTCATATTTTTATTGCCTTTTTCCCTTGAAGTGTTCCGGGTGAAAAACTAATATAGTCCTATGAGTTAGCACTCTATTTTAACGAGTGCTAATAACTAGACATCAAGGAGGTTATTACATGAAATTAGTTCCCTTATCTGACAGAGTTGTTCTGCAGCAGGTTGAGGCAGAGGAGAAGACCGCTTCCGGCATTCTTCTGTCATCCGCGTCCCAGGAGAAGCCCCAGGAAGCTCTGGTTATAGCTGTTGGTCCCGGAGGTCTGGTGGATGGCAAAGAGGTCACCATGCAGGTCAGCCAGGGACAGAAGGTCATTTATTCCAAGTATGCCGGCACAGAGGTGAAGCTGGACGGTCAGGAATATGTCATTGTCCGCCAGAACGATATTCTCGCTGTTGTAGAGTAAGGTTTTCTGTTTTCGATGAGTTTGCATCAATTACTGTGAAAGAAGGTAAGAAAAATGGCTAAGGAAATTAAGTTTGGAGCGGAGGCCAGGGCGGCTCTGCAGTCCGGTGTAGACCAGCTGGCTGACACGGTGCGGGTCACCCTCGGTCCCAAGGGGCGCAATGTCGTCCTTGACAAGTCCTATGGTGCACCCCTGATTACCAATGACGGAGTCTCGATCGCCAAGGAAATTGAACTGGAGGATCGCTTTGAGAACATGGGCGCTCAGCTTGTGAAGGAGGTCGCCACCAAGACCAATGATGTTGCCGGCGACGGAACCACAACGGCGACAGTTTTGGCTCAGGCTATGATTCACGCCGGTATGCGCAACCTGGCTGCGGGCGCCAACCCCATCGTACTGCGCAAGGGTATGAAGAAGGCAACCAATGTTGCCGCAGACGCTCTGGTTGAGATGTCTTCTCCGGTTGCATCCAAGGATCAGATCGCCAAGGTTGCGGCGATTTCCGCCTCCGACGAGCAGGTCGGCGAGATGGTTGCAGACGCCATGGAGAAGGTCTCCAATGACGGAGTCATCACTATTGAGGAATCCAAGACCATGCAGACGGAGCTGGATGTGGTCGAGGGAATGCAGTTCGACCGCGGTTATATCAGCTCTTATATGGTGACCGATACGGACAAGATGGAAGCTGTATTGGACGATCCCTATATTCTGATTACAGATAAGAAGATCTCCAATATCCAGGAGATCCTGCCCCTCTTGGAGCAGATCGTACAGCAGGGTCAGAGACTTTTGATCATCGCCGAGGACGTCGAGGGAGAGGCTCTGACGACCCTGATCCTCAATAAGCTTCGCGGCACGTTCAATGTGGTTGCCGTCAAGGCTCCCGGCTATGGCGACCGCCGCAAGGAGATGCTGCAGGATATCGCAATCCTGACCGGCGGAACGGTGATCTCTTCTGAGCTCGGTCTTGAGCTCAAGGAGACGACCATGGATCAGCTGGGTCGCGCCAAGAGCGCCAAGATCACCAAGGAGAACACCACTCTGGTAGACGGAGCCGGTGATAAGGATGCCATTGCTGCCAGAATCAAGCAGATTCGTGGTCAGATTGAAGAGACCACTTCCGACTTTGACCGCGAGAAGCTGCAGGAGCGCCTGGCCAAGCTGGCAGGCGGCGTCGCTGTAATCCGCGTGGGCGCAGCCACCGAGACAGAGATGAAGGAAGCCAAGCTTCGCATGGAGGATGCCTTAAACGCGACCCGCGCCGCAGTGGAAGAGGGAATTATCGCAGGAGGCGGTTCCGCTTATATCCACGCTGCCAAGAAGGTGCACGATTTGGCCGAGCAGCTGGAAGGCGATGAGAAGACGGGCGCTCAGGTTATCGAGAAGGCCCTGGAAGCTCCCCTTTTCTACATCGTTGACAACGCCGGTCTCGAGGGATCCGTTATCATCAACAAGGTCAGAGAGTCTGAAATCGGCTTTGGATTTGACGCTTATCATGAGAACTATGTCGACATGGTAGAGTCAGGGATCCTGGATCCGGTCAAGGTTTCCAGAACCGCTCTTCTCAACGCGGCGTCTGTTGCCAGCACCCTGCTCACAACAGAGTCTGTCGTTGCCGACATCAAGGAGGATACACCGGCCATGCCCGCCGCTGCACCCGGAATGATGTAATGTCATTCGCAGGATAAGTTTTTCCAATCTGAGAGATCTCTTCGAACGCGACCATATTCTGGCCGCGGTTGGAGAGGTCTCTTTGCTTTAATTTTGTGTGACTGCATATTTGTTTTTCCGATGCTTTTTGGCGTGAACCGGCCCGGGTCATTTACAAGGTTGGCCCGGCTTTTTTGCACCTACTTGTCCAGACCTTTTACATGTCTGGCTTCAGCAGCTTCGTTGCGTGAACTCTGTGTATGTGCTAGTATTAGACGCGTGTGAAAAGCCATGAGTGGACGCAGGAAACAGAAGGATACAGGCAATGAGCAGAGTGGCAGTTGCAACGGATTCAAACAGCGGCATTACGCAGGAAGAGGCGAAAAGACTTGGCGTCACGGTCCTGCCGATGCCTTTTTATATTGACGGACAGCTTTACCTGGAAGGAGTTGATCTGAGTTCTGAGGAATTCTATAAGAAACTGACCTCAAGCCGGGACATTTCCACCTCCATGCCTGCTGTCGGCGATGTCATGGACTGCTGGAACAGACTTCTTAAGGATTATGAGGAAGTGGTCTATATTCCCATGTCTTCCGGACTTTCTTCCTCCTGCCTGACGGCCAGGAACTTCGCTGAGGAGGAGGAATATCAGGGGAAGGTGTTTGTCGTCGACAATCACCGGATTTCCGTCACACTGAAGCTCTCTGTTATCGAAGCTAAGAAAATGGCTGACGCCGGAAAGTCCGCCGATCAGATTCGCCGGGTTCTCGAGAAGACGGCGCATGAGTCATCGATCTATATTACGCTGGATACCTTAGAGTATCTAAAGAGAGGCGGACGGCTCACCCCGGCGGCCGCGATGATCGGGACCCTGCTTCACATCAAGCCGGTGCTGCAGATCCAGGGAGAGAAGCTTGACACCTTTGCCAAGGCCAGAACGATAAAACAGGCAAAGCAGATTATGTTAGACGCGGTCGCGTCCGATCTCAGGAATCGTTTTGCCGGATTGCCCATGTCTGACATCACGATATCCATGGCCCACATTCAGAGCAGGGAGGAGGCAGACCTCTTCCGGCAGGAGGCGAGGGCTCTCTGGCCGGATCAGGAGATTATCATTGATCCCCTGCCGTCGAGCATCGCCTGTCATCTGGGCCCGGGCGCTCTTGCGATCACCTGCACCAGGAATCTGGATGATTCCTATTATGCGTAAGCTGTTCTATAGATACAGGAGGATTTGTCATGGTTAAAGCAGTCGTTGGAGCCAATTGGGGCGATGAGGGCAAGGGAAAGATCACGGATACCCTGGCAGATGACGCCGATGTTGTCATCCGCTTTCAGGGCGGCGCCAATGCCGGTCACACCATCGTCAACGAGTATGGAAAGTTCGCCCTGCACACCATGCCCTCCGGCGTCTTTCATCCCAGTATCATGAATATCATCGGCAACGGTGTGGCCTTCGATATCGAGAAGTTTATGGCGGAACTGGATGACGTCACATCCAAGGGTGTGCCTGTTCCTCAGATTATGGTCTCAGACCGTGTGCAGGTGCTCATGCCCTACCATGTCACGTTCGACTCTCTGGAGGAGGCCCGTCTGGCAGGCAAGTCCTTCGGGTCCACAAAGTCCGGTATCGCCCCCTTTTATTCCGATAAGTACGCAAAGATTGGCTGGCAGATCAATGAATTCTACCAGAGCGATGAGGTCCTGAGAGAGAAGATTGCCCGTATTGCAGCGATCAAGGACACCATGCTGGTTCACCTCTACGATGCGGATCCCATTGATCAGGAGGCGCTTTTGGCCTGGATCAAAGAGATGAGAGATCGCGTCAAGCCCTATCTTGGCAACGTATCCCTCTACCTGGATCGGGCAATCAGGGAGAACAAGACCATCCTTCTCGAGGGACAGCTTGGGACGATGAAGGATCCCGACCACGGAATCTATCCCATGGTCACTTCCTCCTCACCCCTGGCGGCCTATGGGGCTATCGGCGCCGGAATCCCCCCCTATGAGATCAAGAAGATCGTCGTCGTCTCCAAGGCCTATTCCTCCGCAGTCGGCGCCGGCGAATTCGTCTCAGAGATCTTTGGTGACGAGGCGTCCTCCCTGCGAAATCACGGCGGAGATGGCGGTGAGTATGGGGCGACAACCGGACGCCCGCGCCGGGTCGGCTGGTATGACTGCGTCGCCTCAAAGTACGGCTGTCGTCTGCAGGGATGCACGGATGTGGCATTTACGGTATTGGATGATCTGGGATACCTGGATCAGATTCCTGTCTGTGTGGCCTATGAACTGGATGGCAGGCAGATCAGGGAGTTTCCAGTGACCAAGGATCTGTCCCGCTGCAGGCCTGTCTATCAGTATTTCAAGGGCTGGAAGTGCGATATCCGCGGAATTAAGAATTTTGAGGATCTGCCCAAAGAGGCCAGGGACTATGTCAATTTTATCGAGGCAGAGTTGGGCTATCCCATTACAATGGTGTCCAACGGACCTGCCCGTGAAGACATTATCTATCGCCAGTCTCCCCTGAAGAAGTAAGAGGAAAGAGGATTCCCATGCAGTATAACTTCAAGAAAATCGAGCCCAAGTGGCAGAAGCGCTGGGCGGACGCTCAGATCTTTCGGGCCGTTGACTTCGCGGATCAGCCCAAGTGGTATGGCCTGGTAGAGTTTCCTTATCCCTCCGGCGCAGGGATGCATGTTGGACATATTAAGGCCTATTCCTCCATCGAGGTCCTGGCCAGAAAACGCCGGATGCAGGGCTATAATGTTCTCTTCCCCATCGGATTTGATTCCTTTGGCCTTCCGGCGGAGAACTATGCCATCAAGACCAACACGCATCCGCATGTGATTACGGAGAAAAATATCGAGCATTTTTCCGAGCAGCTTCGCAGAGTGGGTTTTTCCTTTGACTGGGACAGGTGCTTCGCGACCAGCCGGCCAGACTATTATAAGTGGACCCAGTGGATCTTCCTGCAGCTCTACAAGCATGGTCTGGTATTCCGCTCCAAGACGCTTGTGAATTACTGCCCCAACTGCAAGGTCGTCCTCTCCAACGAGGATTCTCAGGGGGGCAAGTGTGATATCTGCGGTTCGGATGTGGTTCAGATGTCCAAGGACGTCTGGTTTTTGCGCATTACAGACTATGCGGACAAGCTGTTGGACGGCCTGAATGATGTGGATTATCCGGACTCCGTCAAGCAGCAGGAGATATCCTGGATCGGGAAGTCCGAGGGGACCTTCGTCAATTTCCCCGTCGCCGACAGCGAGGGGAAAGCCCTGGACGACAGCAGGCTGGAGGTCTATACGACTCGCTGTGACACCCTCTACGGGGTCACCTTCATGGTCTGCGCCCCTGAACATCCCATTTTGGATCAGTACAGGGATCGTATCAGCAACTGGGATGACATCGCCGGCTATCGCAGGGAGTCATCCAAAAAGACCGAGTTCGAGAGAACGCAGCTTGTCAAGGACAAGACCGGGGTCAGGATTGATGGACTGACAGCCATAAACCCCATCACGGGGGAAGAGATCCCGATTTTTATCTCCGACTATGTCATGATGGGCTACGGTACTGGGGCGATCATGGCTGTGCCCGCGCATGATCAGAGAGACTGGGAATTTGCCAGGAAGTTCGGCGTCAGGATCATCCCTGTGATCGAGGGAGGAGATATCGAGACGGAGGCCTATACCGGCGAGGGTCCCATGATCAACTCCGGCATTTTAAATGGTCTGACCAAAAAGAAGGACTCCATTGCCAGGATGCAGACCTATCTCAGGGAGCACGGCCTGGGTCACAAGGGAGTTCAGTACAAAATGAAGGACTGGGCCTTCAACCGTCAGCGCTACTGGGGAGAGCCCATCCCCCTGGTTCACTGCCCTGACTGCGGCGTCGTTCCCCTGCCGGAGGACCAGCTGCCCCTGACCCTGCCTGATGTGGAGAATTTTGAGCCGGGCACGGATGGGCAGAGCCCTCTTGCCAGGATCGATTCCTTTGTCAATTGTACCTGCCCCAACTGCGGCAAGCCAGCCAAGAGAGAGACGGATACCATGCCCCAGTGGGCAGGCTCTTCCTGGTACTTCCTGCGCTTTACAGACGCCCACAATGACAAGGCTTTCGCGGATCGCAAGAAGCTCGATTACTGGATGCCCGTCGACCACTACAACGGCGGTATGGAACATGTCACAAGGCATCTGCTCTACTCCAGGTTCTGGCATCATTTTCTCTATGATATCGGCCAGGTCGGATGCCCGGAGCCCTACGCAAAGAGAACCTATCAGGGACTGATCTTAGGACCGGACGGGGAGAAGATGTCCAAGTCCAAGGGCAATGTCATCGATCCCTTGGATATTGTCAGAGATTACGGGGCGGATACCCTGCGGACCTATGTGATGTTCATGGGAGACTACGCGTCCGCTGCCCCCTGGTCCGACGAGTCCTTAAACGGCTGCCGCCGTTTTCTGGACCGCGTCAGCAGGTTTGACGAGATCGCGACTCTTGACAGGGAAAATCCCGCCATTGAGGTCTCTTTACACAAGGCGATCAAGAAGGTGTCAAATGACATTGAGAATATGAAGTTCAACACGGCGATCGCGACCCTCATGGCTCTGACCAATGAGTTCCAGAAGGCCGGCGCTGTGACCAGGGATGACGTCAGGATTTTCCTGCAGCTTTTATCCCCCTTCGCGCCCCATCTGACTGAGGAGATGTGGGAGAGCATGGGCTACAATACGGACGGCACAAGCTTCTGCACCACATCCGCCTGGCCTGTTTATGATGAGGATAAGACCAAAGACGCGACTGTGAAAATGGGCGTTCAGGTCAACGGCAAGGTCCGCGGCAGCATTGAGATTGCAAACGGAGCCTCCAGAGATGATGTTTTGGCTGCCGCCAGAGCGGAGGAGAATGTCGCCAGGTATCTTGCGGCCGGCACTCTTGTCAAGGAGATCTATGTCCCCGGTAAGATCATCAATTTTGTCGTGAAGTAGGCAGATTATTTCGGCAAGATCATCAACTTTGTTGTGAAGCAGGATGTTTTTATCCTATATGATTCAACTTTCCGAGCAGGTGAATCCGGATTATATCGTCCTGGTGGAGGACATCCTCTCTGACGCGGATTTTCAGAGTCTGGAGCAGTATCGTCAGCACATCAGCTCCAACCGCCTCCAGCACAGCATCAATGTCTCCTATCTGTCCTGGTGGCTGGCCAGGAAGATGAATGCCGACGAGCGCATGGCCGCGCGGGCAGGCCTCCTGCATGATTTCTGCATGTATGACTTTTATGATCCGGCAAATGCCTGCAATGAGTCCCAGCTTCTGCACCACCCCAAGGTTGCCGCAGAGACCAGCAGGTCTCATTTTGAGATCAGTCAGATTGAGTACGAGGCGATCCTGACCCATATGTATCCCTTCGGGCCCAGGCCCCTCTCTAAGGTAGGATGGATTGTCTCCCATGCGGATAAGATGTCCGCCTTCTCGGAGATGACCCATGTCAGGCTTGGTTTAAACCGGAGGGGACGATTGATTCCGCTCTGCGGAAATTGCGCTTGATCCTATAAGTGAAAGGAAAAGACAGATGGCTTTATTTGATGAGTGGAAGAAAATCGCTTATAACGAGAATCAGCCCAGCCAGGCCCTGCAGGCCTTCTGGGACGATTATTTCAAGAAGGAGAAGTCCGTCTACGAGATCCTTTTGGCAGACCCCGACAAGGTCGTTGAGGGCAGCGTCAGGGAGCTTGCGGACCGGTTCGGTATCACGGTTCTTGAGATGACCGGATTTCTGGACGGGATCAATGAGAGTCTTCTGACTCCGAATCCGGTTGAGACCATCGAGGAGGACAGCAGGGTTTCTCTGGCATTTGATAAGGAACGCCTCTATAAAAATATGGTCGACGCCCGTGCCGACTGGCTCTATGAGCTTCCCCAGTGGGATAAGATCTTCTCTGCGGAGAAGAAGAAGGAGCTCTACCGCGAGCAGAAGCAGTCAACGACGGTTGTCAAGCCAAAGAAAATCGGCAGAAATGATCCCTGTCCCTGCGGGTCCGGCAAGAAATACAAGTTCTGCCACGGAAGAAAAGGGGCTGAGCCGCTGCCCGGCTACGAGCAGGCCTGACCCTGCCCTAGTCGGCCGCGAAGATCACGCCTTCACTGCTGAATTCACGGATCTTCGCCTGGGAGTACACTTCGTAGCCCATCGCGCGGTACTTATCGCCGCCGCCCTGGAAGGCCTTTTCGATGGCAATACCAATGCCTGCCACCTGGGCATGGGCCTGATCACAGAGGTCGATTAGACCGCCCAGAGCCTGGCCGACTGCCAGAAAGTCGTCAATGATGAGAACCTTGTCCCCGTCGGCCAGGAATTTTTTGTCGACGCGGATGGTATATTCTCTCTTCTTGGTGTAAGAATAAACCTTAGAACTATAGACATTGTCTCCCAGGGTGACGGAGGCAATTTTTTTTGCGAAAACCAGGGGGACCTTTAGGGCATAGGCGGCCGTCAAAGCCATGGCGATCCCGGAGACCTCCAGGGTCAGAACCCTGGTGATCTGCCGATCCTGAAAGTGTTCGGCAAAGTCATGCCCCATAGCCATCATAAGCTGCGGATCTACCTGGTGGTTGAGAAAATGGTCTACCTTCAGAATGTTTCCGGGGAGAATCCGTCCCTCGTCTGTGATGCGGTCTTCTAAGAGTTTCATGCATTTTCCTTTCTTGCGGGCAGAATAACGTTGAGGATCAGAGCGGCCAGGGTTCCGGTGGAAATGCCGGAAGAGAAAATCATCTGCAGAGCCTGGGGCAGGTTCTTGAGAATCTCGGGACGAACCGTCACACCGATTCCCAGGGCAAGTGAGACGGAAATGATCAAAAGCTCACGGTCGCCCAGATGGATGGAGGAAAGGGTTTTGATCCCCTGCGCGGCAACCAGACCGAACATGATGACGCCGGCGCCGCCCAGAACAGGCTGGGGCATTACAGAGATCAGGGCGGCGAATTTGGGGAGAACACCCATGACAGCCAGAAGAATCCCGGACAGCATCATGACTCTTCTGGAGGCGACCTTAGTCAGGGTGATCAGGCCGACATTCTGAGAGAAGGAAGTGTTGGGGCCGGCGCCAAAGAGGCCGGAGATGGCGGAACCGACCCCGTCCGCCAGGACGCCTGCGGCGACGCGGTCAGAGGAGAGACGGCTGTGTGAGGATTCTCCGATGGCGATCACGATTCCGACCGTTCCAATGGTAGATACCAGATAGGCGGGAACGAAGGCCAGGGTTGAAGCCAGGTCAAAATGAAAGCCATAGCGGAAAATCATAGGGATGGAGAACCAGGAGGCGGATGTGACCTGCCCCAGATCAACCATTCCCAGGGGGATACAGATCAGGTAGCCGAAGACCATGCCGACGAAGACCGCGGCGGACTTGAGAATTCCCCTGCCGAAGTGGTTTAAGAAGAGGGTAAAGAGCATGACGACAAGGGCGACGGCCAGATTGCGCAGGGAGGCATAGTCTGCGGCTCCGGATCCTCCCGCGGCCCAGTCCATGCTGACAGGGAGCAAGGTGATTCCGATCAGAGAGACGACGGTTCCGGTAATGAGAGGAGGGAAAAAACGCATCAGCGGTCTGATAAAGCGACTCAGGATGATTTCGACGGCAGATCCGGTTATGGTCGCGGCCACAATGCCCGCGATCCCGAACTGTGCCCCCACGGAAATCGTCGGATTGACAAAGGTGAAGTCGGTCCCCATCATGCCGGAGACCCGGGATCCGACAGGTCCGATCCCCTTGGACTGAATGAAAGTCGTGAGTCCCGACGCGAAGATTGTCGCGGAAACCATGATCGTTGTCTGCTCGACAGAGAAATTGAGGGCATTACAGACTACCAGGGGGACGGCAATGATCCCAGCGAAGGCGGCCAGAATGTGCTGGAAGGCAAGAAGGAAAGAGAGGCCGAGGGGAGGATTGTCCTCGATGCCGTAGAGAAGCTCATCCTGGTTTTGATTCATAGGACCTTCATCTCGATTCTGATTCATAAGAACTCCTTTTTCTGTAACTAACTGCTGCTGACAGATTCATTTGACAACCGGCTCACTGACCGAGAAGAAGCTGCAGACTCCGATAAAAACCGGGGTAGGAGACGCTGACACAGTCCGGATCATCCAGATGAACCGGGCCGTCGGCGAGCAGAGAGGCGACAGCGAAGGTCATGGCGATCCGATGATCGTGGCAGGTGACAATATCAGCCCCCCTGAGTGACGCGCCGCCGCAAATCACCATGCCGTCATCCGTACCTGTCACAGATACTCCCATGGCGGAAAGGTTTTTTACCATGGACTCAATGCGGTCGGACTCCTTGACGCGAAGCTCGTGGGCGTCGGCAATGGTGGTCTCACCCTCGGCACAGGCCGCCATGAGTGCGATGACGGGGATCTCATCGATCAGTCTTGGGATGATGGGGCCGTCAACTCTGGTGCCATGCAGCTCAGCAGAGCGGACGAAAAGATCCGCCACCGGCTCCTGCGAGACGGTGTGAGGATTGATTTCTTCAATGTCAGCCCCCATTGCCCTGGCAATATGCAAAATCCCGTCCCGGGTCGGATTGATGTTGACGTTTTCAATGATGATTTCCGAACCCGGGATGATCGAAGCTGCCGCAATCCAGTAGGCGGCGGAAGAGATATCTCCGGGCACATGGATCTTTTGGCCGGTCAGGTCTGGATTCGGGGATATGCTCACCGTCAGTCCGTCTTCGACCAGATCGGCGCCGAAGGCGCGGAGCATGCGCTCAGAGTGGTCTCTGGACTTGGCGGGCTCTGTCACAGAGGTCTTTCCCTGGGCGTAGAGTCCGGCCAAAAGGACAGAGGACTTGACCTGGGCAGAGGCCAGGGGAGAGAGATAGTCAATACCTCTCAGTGCGGAGGGCTCGATATCCAGGGGGGCGCAGCCGTCGTCCCTGCGCGATCTTATCCTGGCTCCCATGGCATGCAGAGGATCAATAATACGGGTCATAGGCCGTCTCTGAATCGAGGTGTCGCCAGTCAGAGAGGAGGGAAAGCTCTGCCCGGCCAGAATGCCGGACATGAGGCGGGCTGTGGTGCCGGAATTGCCCACATTCAGAATTTCTTTGGGCTGCTGCAGGCCGTGAAGGCCCCCGCCTAAGATACGGATGTGATCCCCATCCTGGATGATATCAACCCCCAGTTGACGAAAGCACGCGATGGAGGACCGGCAGTCCGCTCCATCTAAGAAGCCAAAGAGCTCCGTCATCCCCCGGGCGATAGAACCGAGCATGATCCCCCGGTGAGAGATGGACTTGTCTCCCGGAATTCTGATCCTGCCGTGAAGTGACTGTGGCATATCCTGTCCTTTCTCTCAGCGCCTGTGAATGGTGTAGTGATGGGCGGCGAGCAGCCGCATGGCCTGCTCCATGGCGTCCTCGTCGTAGAACTCGAGCTTTAATACGCCGTCCGAGAACTCGCGGTTGTGTACAATACCAATGTTGCGGATACTGATTCTGCCTGCGCTCAGGATGGATGCGACGGAGGCAATACCGCCGATCTCATCGATTAGATCGCAGTAGAATTCATAGATATCCGGGAGAGCGCCCTTGCCACGGATGGGGAGGGAGTCCCGGTATTCCTTGGCATCCGCGAAGAGCCTGCGGATCTGCTCCCCGTCCCCCGCGGCAATTCTCTCCCGGAACTGGTCCAGCTGCCTGCGATAAGCCTCGAAAAGGACAAGAATCTCATCCCGATTGGCCAGGCAGATATGCTCCCACATGAGAGGGGAGGAGGAGGAGATGCGGGTGATATCCCGAAAGCCGCCGGAGGCAATGGCCTTGAGCGTATTCTTATCATCGTCGGACGCCTGGACAAAGTTGACAAGAGACGCGGAGATGATATGGGGCAGGTGGGAAATGGCCGCAGTCGCGTGATCGTGCTCCCTGGGATCCATGAGCATGATTTTGGCGCCGAGGGACTTGATAAAGGAAGAAAATTCTCTGACCCGATCGGATCGGATATCGTCTGTGTGCGTGATCAGATAGTACGCGTTCTCAAGCAGATTGTCTTTGGCGTGTTCATAGCCGATCAACTCCGCCCCCGCCATAGGGTGGCCGCCGATGAAGTTGGAGCTTAAGCCCTCCTCGGTGACAGCCTTTCGGATCTGGCCCTTGACAGAGGAGACGTCCGTGATGATACTGTCGGCTTGAATCAGGTCCTTAAGCTGCCTTAAGTAGGAGATGTTCACACCGACCGGAGCGCAGAGAAAAATCAGGTCACACTGGCCGAAAGCAGAGAGGGGAAGGGCTTGTCCGTTGCGGATAATCCCCTCTTTATGGGCCATGGCAAGAGACGCGGCATTCGGATCATTGGCGATGATCTCGATTGTTGGGTGTTTTTTGCGAATGGTCTTGGCAATGGATCCTCCGATCAGACCCAGGCCCAGAAAACCGATCATTTGATAGCTCATGATTCTCTCCTTAACTTTACTTATCCTAGCAGAAAACCACATTCTCTTCTATATAGGACTTTCATAAGACTTTCCCCAGTCAGAGTTTTTCTGTCGGTAAAATATCAGATAATTTTCTGCTGATTTGCTTGTCTGTCTTTTGTTCATTCAATATAGACAAATTACATTGCGCAGGCGAAGAGAAATGAGTAAAATTTAACTATAAAATTTCAAATAAGGAGGGTGCTGTATGAGGGTTTTTACCAGTGATAAAATTCGCAACGTCGTTCTGCTGGGCCACGGAGGTTCCGGCAAAACCTCTCTGGCGGAGTCCATGGCCTACTTATCCGGTCTCAAGGACAAGGCGGGGAGCGTCGAGGCGGGCAATACCATCAGCGACTATGACGGGGTCGAAAAGAAGCATAAGTTTTCCGTGCACTTGTCCCTGTTGCCCCTGATCTGGGGGGAGACCAAGATCAATCTTTTAGATACTCCCGGCTACCCCGACTTTGTGGGAGAGGTAGAGGAGGCGGTCTCTGTCGCTGACGCCGCGGTTATCGTAGTCTCCGGGAAAAACGGAATTGAAGTCGGCACCAGGAAGGCCTGGAATCTCTGTGAGAAATATCACCTGCCAAGAATTATTTTCGTGACTGATATGGACATCGATGAGGCCTCTTACCGTCAGGTGATTGAAGACCTGCAGGCCCTCTACGGCAAGAAGATCGCCCCCTTCCACCTCCCCATCCGGGAGAACGGTCAATTCGTCGGATATGTCAACATTATCCAGCAGAAGGCAAAGCGCTGGAACGCGACCGGCGGCATTGACAAGATGGATGTGCCGGACTATTCCTACGAGAATCTGGACCAGTTCCGCGAGGTTCTTCTGGAAGCGGTTGCGGAGACCTCTGAGACCTACATGGACCGCTATTTCAACGGGGATACCTTCTCGGAGGATGAAATCCGTCAGGCCATGCGGGTCAGTGTGATTGACGGCTCTGTCGTTCCGGTCATGATGGGATCGAATCTGAATCACCGGGGGATGTACACTCTGATGGCGGACATCGTGAAATACCTCCCCTCACCGGACCGCAGATCCTGTGTGGGCATTGACCCGAAGACGAATGAAGCCTTTGAGGCCGACTACGACTTCTCCAAGCCCAAGAGCGCCTATGTGTTTAAGACCCTGGTAGATCCTTTTGTGGGACAGTACTCTATGATCAAGGTGAACTCCGGCGTCCTCAAGACAGATGATCTGCTCTACAACGCGGGCAGGGACAGAGAGGATAAGATCGGCAAGATCTATCTTTTGACCGGATCCAAGGCCCAGGAGGTTTCTGAGCTGCACGCCGGAGATATTGGGGCTTTAAGCAGGGTCGCCGACCTGTCCACAGGCGACAGTCTCTCGACAAGGGCGCATCCTGTCACCTATCTGCGTCCGGTCATCAGCAAGCCCTACTGTTATTTGGCCTATCAGGCAGAAAAGTCAGGAGATGATGACAAGCTGCAGCAGGCCCTGCAGAAGATAGCCAGAGAGGATCTGACCCTGCGCACGCAGGGCGATCCGGCGAATCATCAGTCGCTGATTTATGGGATTTCCAGAGCTCACCTGGAGCTGATTGCAGAGATTTTAGCGGATAAGTACAAGCTGACCATGCTTCTGGATAAGCCCCTGGTCGCTTACCGGGAGACCATTTTAGGCAAGTCCGACGTGGAGTATAAGCATAAGAAGCAGACGGGCGGACACGGCCAGTACGGACATGTCAAGATGACCTTTGAGCCATCCGGCGATCTGTCTGTTCCATTCGTCTTTGAGGAGAAGGTTGTGGGAGGATCTGTTCCCAAGAACTATTTTCCAGCTGTAGAGAAGGGGCTGGCTGAACGGGTTTTAGAGGGACCGCTTGCCGGCTACCCGATTTACGGAGTCAAGGCGACCCTCTATGACGGCTCCTACCATCCGGTTGATTCCTCCGAGGCGGCCTTTAAGACGGCAGCGTCCATGGCTATGAAGGAGGGCATCCTGCAGGCGAAGCCCATCCTCTTAGAGCCGATTGCCTCTCTTGAGGTCACCGTGGCGGATGAGCGCATCGGAGATGTGATGGGGGATTTGAACAAGCGAAGGGGAAGGGTTATGTCCCTGGATCCTGTCGAGGGAGGCTATCAGGTTGTCCGCGCGGAAGTACCCTATTCCGCCCTCTATGAGTATGGAACCAACCTGCGCTCTCTGACCTCAGGGGACGCGAGCTATTCCTACGAGTTCCTGCGCTATGATCCCTGCCCGGCCGACGTGCAGGAGGCGCAGATCAGCATCCGGTCGGCTCAAAATGCTTGAAAAAAGACTTCCCTGTGTTAAAATTTCTACAAGCGTTTGATGATCAGGCAGCCATTCGCTGCCTGATTTTTTTGAAGGAGACAGCTATGGCAAGAATTCAGATGACGACGCCTCTGGTGGAAATGGACGGCGATGAGATGACCAGAGTCCTCTGGAAGATGATCAAGGAGGAGTTGATCCTTCCCTATATTGAGCTCAAGTCGGATTACTACGATCTTGGCCTTGTCAACCGGGATCAGACCGACGATCAGGTCACCGTTGATTCCGCGAAAGCCAGTCTGAAGTACGGAGTTGCGGTCAAGTGCGCGACCATTACCCCCAATGCTGCCCGTGTCCAGGAGTATAAGCTCAAGCGGATGTACAAGAGCCCAAACGGAACGATTCGGGCGATTCTGGATGGAACCGTCTTTCGCGCTCCCATCCTGGTCAAGGGAATCAGCCCCAATGTCAGAAGCTGGAATAAGCCCATTACCATTGCCCGTCATGCCTATGGAGATGTCTACAAGGCCTCTGAGATGAAGATCCCTGGACCCGGCAGGGTGGAACTGGTCTATACCTCCTCAGACGGTCATGAAAAGCGGGCTTTGGTGCACGACTTTGACGGACCGGGTCTGGTGCAGGGACAGCATAATCTCATCGCCTCAATCGAGTCCTTTGCCAGAGCCTGCTTCACATTCGCTCTCGACAGGAGACAGGATCTGTGGTTCGCGACCAAGGACACCATCTCCAAGCAATACGACCACAGCTTTAAGGATATTTTTCAGTCAATTTATGACAGAGACTACAAGGAGGCCTTCGAACAGGCGGGGATTGAGTACTTCTACACCCTGATTGACGACGCGGTTGCCCGTGTCATGAAGTCGGAGGGAGGTTTTATCTGGGCCTGCAAAAACTACGACGGCGATGTCATGAGCGATATGGTCTCTTCCGCCTTTGGCTCTCTTGCCATGATGACCTCCGTATTGGTGTCCCCCGGGGGCATCTATGAGTACGAGGCTGCTCACGGAACCGTCCAGCGTCATTACTACAGATATCTGAAGGGAGAGGCCACCTCGACCAATCCCATCGCGACCATCTTCGCCTGGACCGGCGCTCTGAGAAAGAGGGGAGAACTGGATCATATTCCGGATCTGGTCGCGTATGCCGACCGGATGGAGGCGGCATCTTTGGCCACGATTGAATCAGGACAGATGACCGGAGACCTGGCGAGGATCACGGATCTTACGGATCCTCAGGTGCTCGACTCAAGGTCATTTATCCGGGCCATTCGAGCGAATTACGAGAAGCAGAACTGAGGAGTGTCTTCATGATCCTTTCCTGTCAGAATCTCTCCAAGTCCTTCGGAGAGGAAGTTATCCTGGACAGAGTCTCCTTTCAGATGGAAGCCGGCGAAAAATACGCGATCGTGGGCCCGAACGGCTGCGGCAAGTCGACTCTGCTCAAAATTATCGTCGGCCAGATGTCCGCGGACGGTGGAAATGTCACCTTTGCCAGAGAGGCAAGTCTTGGCTATCTGGCCCAGTATCAGAAGGACTCCCTGGAGGGGAGCGTACTGGATATCGTTTTGGACTCCTGCCGCGAGCTGATTGAAGAAGAAGACAAATTAAGAGCGATGGAAGCCGGGATGTCCCGGCTGAAGGGAGAGGAGTTAAACCGACTCCTAGAGGACTACCAGACGGCCTCCGAGTCCTTTGAGCGAAGGGGAGGGCTGACCTTTCGCTCCGAGGCGGCCGGTATTTTAAAGGGACTTGGCTTCGGTGAGGAGGACTTTGACAAGAGACCGGATCAGTTATCCGGCGGGCAGCTGACAAGGGTATTTTTAGCCAGGCTGCTCCTCTTAAAACCTGATCTTCTGATTCTTGACGAGCCCATTAATCACCTGGATTTGACTTCCATTCAGTGGCTGGAGACCTTCCTCGTCAATTATCGGGGAGGGCTTTTGATCGTGGCCCATGACCGCTATTTTTTAAACCGGATTGCGGACCATGTGCTTGATCTGTCGAATCACTCCTGTCACTGTTACAGGGGGGATTACAGCTCTTTTGTCGCCCAGAGGGAACTGATCATGGAAACCCGACGGCGGGAGTATGAGAGACAGCAGAAGGCGATTGAGCATCAGGAGGCTGTGATCGATAAGCTCAAACAGTTTAATCGGGAGAAATCGATCCGACGGGCGGAGAGTCGGCAGAAGGCCCTGGATAAGATGGAGACGGTGCAAGAGCCCCTGGAGGAAAGGCATGCGATGCGACTGGAGCTTGCGCCCGAGGAAGAATCCGGCAAAGACGTCCTTGAAATCGAGAACCTGTCTATGGGCTTTGGGGATCAGGAGCTCTTTTGCGGGCTGAACCTCTTGCTTCGGCGAGGGGAGCGGCTGGCGATACTGGGAGACAACGGCAGCGGTAAGACGACCCTGCTTAAGATCATCAACCAAAAGCTCACGGCCAGAACCGGACGGATCCGGCTCGGAGCCAGGGTCTTCATCGGTTATTATGATCAGGCGCAGCAGGAGCTGGATGATACCAAGACTCTCTTTGAAGAGATGTCGGACGCCTATCCCGGTCTGACCAACACCAGAATTCGAAATGTGCTCGCCGCCTTCCTCTTTACAGGAGACCAGGTCTACAAGAAGATTTCCTCTCTCTCCGGCGGGGAGCGGGGCCGCCTGTCACTGGCGAAACTGATGCTGTCCGGGGCCAATTTTCTGATTTTAGACGAGCCGACCAATCACCTGGATATGGAGTCTAAGGATATCTTAGAGCGGGCTTTAAACGCCTATCAGGGAACCCTTCTCTATGTCTCCCATGACCGCTACTTTGTCAACCGTACGGCGAGCCGAATCCTGGAGCTGGAAGAGGGGCATTTTACAGAGTATCTAGGCAATTATGATTACTTTCTGGCCAAGAAGCAGGAGCTGCAGGGAGAGAATCACAGCGGCCGCGGGCAGGCAGATTCTTCCGCTGACGATTCCGGGGACAGCACTAAGGAGGGTGGCAGGTCAGATTGGGCCGAGCAGAAGAAGCTGGCCGCCGCCCGGCGAAAGCTGGAAAATTCCAGGGCCAAATTGGAGGAGGAGATCTCCGGCAAGGAGGAGCGGGTGATAGAGATCATGCGGCTCTTTGAGGATCCGGACATCGCGTGCAACTCCGCCAGACTCAATGAGCTCTCTGCTGAGCAGGAGAGACTTCAGAATCAGATCGACAGCCTCTATGAGGCCTGGGCCTCCTTAGATGAGGATTGAGAGGAAGAAGAATGGAGAAGAAGACGATTTCCCCGGCGGTGATCCGCCGGCTTCCAAGATATTATCGCTATCTGGGGGAACTGCTGGATCAGGAGGTGGAGGGTATATCCTCCTATGAGCTCTCCAAGCGGATGCACTCAACGGCATCGCAGATCCGGCAGGATCTCAATAATTTTGATAACTTTGGTCATCTGGGTTACGGATATAATGTCAAGAATCTGCGCGACAAAATCGGAGAGATTCTTGGACTGGACCAGTCCCGCAATCTGATTGTGATCGGGGCAGGCCACCTCGGGCAGGCCATCGCCAACTATGCTCAATTCGAGCGCATGGGCTTTACCCTGACCGGTCTCTTCGATATCAATCCCGACCTGGCGGGAAAAGAGGTGCGCGGCATTCCAATTCTGATGCTGGATGATTTAGACCGCTTTGCCCTGGAACACAGGGTTGACATTGCGGCCTTAACCATTCCCAAAAGTGCCGCGCAATCTGTCGCCAGGCGGCTGACAGGACTGGGCGTTCCCGCAATCTGGAATTTTGCCCATGTGGATCTGGAGGTGGGAGAGAAGACGGTTGTGGAAAATGTCCACCTGTCCGATTCTCTCATGGAGCTCTCCTACAATTTGATGAGCCGCAGTCGAGATTCGAAATGAGCAGGTAAGGGGTGAAAATACGCGGCATGAAGAGAATATATACGGTCAGTCAGGCCAGAGAGGCCGATGTCAGAACCAGTCAATTGCATAAAATCCCCGGGCTTGTTCTGATGGAGCGGGCTGCCCTGTCAGTTTCGGACTATATTGAGGACAAATACGCAAAGCGGACGCGTATTTTATGTCTGGCGGGGACAGGAAACAATGGGGGAGACGCCATGGCTCTCTGCCGCATTCTCTTTGTCAGGGGCTTTGATGTCAGCTACTGCCTCCTGGGGCCGGAGTCCAGGCTGAGTGAGTCGGCGAAGATCCAGTACCAGTCCCTGCTCAGCTACGGTCTGTCTTCTCTGGCTGTCGAAGAGACTGATTTTAAGAGCTTTGACCTGATTGTCGACGGAATTTTTGGAATCGGTCTCTCCAGGGATATTCAACATCCTCTTGCCGAGCTGATCGGGGAGGTCAACGCATCGGGCAGGCCGGTAATCGCCATGGACATTCCATCCGGTCTGAACGCGGACACAGGCGCTGTTATGGGAGCCTGCATCCGGGCGAGCGAGACCTTCAGCTTTCAGTTTTTAAAGCCCGGGATTCTGCTGGGGCAGGGAAGAAGCGTTTGCGGACGGGTGCATCTGCCCGAGATCGGCATCGACGCGATCGAGACAGGCGCCACCCTTCCCGTTTGTCTGGCTCTGGAGAGAGAAGATCTGGATGGATTTCTTACTGACAGGGACGCGACCGGGAACAAGGGAAGCTTCGGCAAGGTTTTGGTCGTCGCCGGATCAGAGGAGATCTGCGGCGCCGCGGTCCTGTCCTCTCAGGCGGCCCTGCTCTCAGGAGCCGGGATGGTTCGCGTATATACGCATGAGAAGAACCGGACAGTGATTGGAACTGCCTTTCCGGAGGCCCTGATCACGACCTATGGGAATTCGTGGAGCAGGGACGAGATCAAAGAGGCTATGGATTGGGCCGACAGTATTTTGATCGGGCCTGGGATAGGAAGGTCCGATCTGGCGCGGGAAATGCTCGACTTCGTCCTGTCCGACCCGGCGCTTCCCGCGGTGATCGATGCCGATGCCTTAAATCTGCTCTCTGAGGAGCCCAACTGCCTCTTAAAGCCCCATGGCAAGTGGATTCTGACCCCACATATGGGGGAGATGGCCCGGCTGACAGGGAAAGGTATTTCATGGCTCAAAGAGCACGCGCTGGAAGCGGCGGAGACATTTGCCCGAGATTACCAGGTAGATCTGATTCTCAAGGACGCGACAACAGTCACTGCCCTTCCCTGCGGAAGGACCTATCTCAACAGCAGCGGAAACAGCGGCATGGCGACGGCCGGAAGCGGTGACGTTTTGGCCGGCTTGTGCGCCGGCTATCTGGCTCAGAAGAAAAATCCTGAGGAGGTTGCCGCATACGCCGTCTTCATCCACGGTATGGCCGGGGATCTGGCTGCAGCCAAAAAGGGAAAAGGGGCCATGATCGCCGGAGATATATTGGAGGCTTTGCCCCAGATCACAAGGGATGGCGGGGCAATGGCCCCAGTTTGATAAAGAGGTTTTCTATGGATCACAAGCGAGTTTGGATGGATATTGATTTGGATGCCGTGCGGGCCAACGTGGACGCCATGTTCGATCGCATGCGGCCGGACTGCCGGATGATGGCTGTCGTAAAGGCAGACGCCTACGGGCATGGGGCGCGGGAGATTGCCGCTCTTCTGGAGCCGGATCAGCGGGTTTTCGGCTATGCTGTCGCCACCGTGGACGAGGCCTATGAGCTGCGCCGCCATCAGATTTCAAAGCCGATTTTGATTCTGGGCTACAGCTTTCCGGAGGAATATCCGGCGATGGTTCGGCTGGGAATACGGCCAGCGATTTTTTCCTATGAGTCAGCGCTTGCTTTTGACCGGGCGGCTTCTCAGGCGGGGATGATTGCCCCTGTCCACATCAAGATCGATACAGGGATGAGCAGGATCGGCTTTCAGGTCAACGAGGAAGACCTGTCGCAGGCTGCCAGAATTGCGCAATTGAAGCATCTGAGAATGGAGGGAATTTTCACCCATTTTGCCAGGGCGGATGAGAAGGACAAGAGCCATGCGTACGCGCAGGCAGACCTCTTTCAGCAGGCGATCGACCGGCTTAAGAGGGCCGGTGCGGAGTTTGAGATACGCCACTGCTCCAATTCCGCCTCAATTATGGAACTGCCCGAGCTGAATATGGATATGGTCCGGGCGGGCATCAGTCTGTACGGACTCTGGCCCTCAGAGGAGATGGATCCGAATTTTCCCCTGTCCGCGGCCATGTCCCTCAGATCTCATATTACGCATATCAAGACCCTGGGAGAGGGCAGGTGTATCTCCTATGGGGGGACCTATCAGGTCAAGGGAAAGGCAAAAATCGCGACCATTCCCGTCGGCTACGCGGATGGCTATGCCCGCGGCCTGTCGAACAGGGGATATGTGCTGATTCAGGGTAAAAGAGCTCCGATTGTCGGCCGCGTCTGCATGGATCAGTTTATGGTGGATGTCAGCGCCTTTGACCATATCGCCGTCGGAGAGAAAGTCACCCTGTTAGGCGAAGACGGGGAAGATCGAATCAGCCTTGAAGAGCTGGGCCGCCTGTCCGGACGATTTAACTATGAGTTTGCCTGTCTGCTGGGGAATCGGAGAATTCCAAAGGTCTTTCATCGAAAGGGTCAGGTGGTCTCTGTCCGTGAGGACTTGCGATAGGACAGCTCCCGGCTCTTCCTGAAGTAAGTCGGAGGGTGATCCTTTTGGAGCAGACGGAGGGGAAATTCCAGGAGGATGTTCCTGAGATATGTGAACTGGGGATTTCAGCATTGAGAGGAGATCAAATGGATCCGGATGACAGCAGTAAAAACAAATTTTTCTCCCGTCTCTTTCACAGGGATGAAGCGTTAAGCGAGGACGAATTTGAGGAGGATCTGATCTCCAAGATCAGGGAGGGACATGAGCAGGGAGTTCTGTCCGCCCGCGAGGTGACGATGATTCGCAATATCTTTGCCTTCGCGGACAAGGACGTCAAGGACATCATGCAGCATCGGTCCAACATTGTCGCGATTGACGGAGAGAGTACCATGCAGGAGGCGGTGGAGCAGATGATTGAGAATCACTACTCCCGTTATCCGGTTTACATCAAAAATCTGGACAACATCATAGGTCTTGTCCACATCAAGGACACCCTGCGCTATGTCGCGGAAGGACATGACATGTCGGTCAAGCTCCGCGATCTGGAGTATATGGTTCGCCGGGTGATCTTCGTTCCGCAGACGCACTCGATCGATACGCTTTTAGCGCAGATGCAGCACAGGAAGAATCACATGATCCTCGTGCAGGACGAGTACGGACAGACCTGCGGCCTGCTCTCCATGGAGGATGTCATTGAGGAAATCGTCGGCAATATTCAGGATGAATATGATGATGAAGATGAACTTGTCGCCAGACTGGGAGACGGAGCCTACATGATGCAGGGGTCTACCCCCCTGGATACTGTAGCGGACACACTGGGCATCGACCTGTCAGATGAGGAAGCGGAGACTCTAAACGGCTTCCTCCTGGAAAAATTGGGCCGGATTCCGCAGGACCATGAGTCCTTCGACGTCACAGCCAGGGGTTATCACTTTCATGTGATCGATGTGGAGCACATGGTGGCCCTTGGAGTCAGGATCAGCAGGGAGGCCTCCCTTGAAGACGGGGCACCGGCGTGATAAAATAGATTGAAAATTTTATCTGGAAAGGGATATTTCAAACCATGTCAGGACATTCAAAATTCGCCAATATCAAGCATAAAAAAGAGAAGAATGATGCGGCTAAGGGCAAGATATTTACGGTTATCGGACGTGAGATCGCGGTCGCTGTCAAGGAGGGGGGACCTGATCCGAGCAATAACAGCAAGCTGCGCGATGTCATCGCCAAGGCCAAGGCGAACAATGTTCCCAATGATACCATAGAACGCGGGATCAAGAAGGCTGCGGGAGACGCGGATTCCGTCAACTATATTCAGGCCACCTATGAGGGCTATGGTCCCAGCGGTACAGCTATTATTGTGCAGTGCCTGACCGACAACAAGAATCGGACTGCGGCCGATGTCCGCAATGCCTTCAGCAAGGGGCAGGGATCCGTCGGAACACCGGGCTGCGTCTCCTATATGTTCGACGAGAGAGGACAGATTATTGTCGACAAGGAAGCGACGGATATGAGCGCCGACGACATCATGATGATGGCCCTTGACGCCGGCGCCGATGACGTGGAGGAAGAGGACGATTCTTTTGTGATCACAAGCTCTCCCGCGGATTTCTCGGCTGTCAGAGAGGCTCTGGAGAAAGAGGAACTTCCTATGGCAGATGCCTCTGTCACAATGGTTCCCCAGACATATGTACAGCTGACCTCTGAGGAGGACATCCGAAACATCAACCGGATCCTGGACCTGCTGGATGAGAGCGACGATGTGCAGGAGGTCTATCACAACTGGGAAGAGTAAGAGACGATCATCCGAAGCTGCCGGATCTTTGCGAGGGACAAGGGGATATGCGCCTTGCGAATATCCCGCGATTATGAATCAGGAAAGAATGACAAAACCAGGAGGTCGGTCAGGTCTCCTGGTTTATTCATAGGGAATGAACATCAGGGTATGGCAAATCAGAAAAAAAAGCGAACAAGTGCATCGGCGAAGTCATCCGCCGGCAGGAAGAGGGCTGAAAAGAGGACTTCTGCGACAGGCAGAAAATCCTCTTCCTCTGTCCCAAAGAGCGATCTGTCCGAGATTATTCTCTGGATTATGATCGCGCTTTCTGCGCTGATGTTCATCTCCTGTATCGGTGTGGGGGGAGTCTTCGGATCCTATCTGTCGACCTTCCTCTTTGGAATTTTCGGGCTTGTGGCCTATGTATTCCCAATTTTTCTCCTTTTTTTGACATTCTTTCTTCTGGCGAATCCGGAGAATTCCTTCGCCTTAAAGAGGGGGCTGGGGCTGGGGCTGATTCTTCTGGATCTGGACATTGTCCTGGAATTGCTGCGCGAGGGTTCCTTCCCGTCCGGCGCGCTGGCCGCCATGCAGTATGCTAGATCCTATCATACGGGCGGAGGCCTGATCGGAGGTTTTTTTACGGCCTATTCGGTCCGCTTTCTGGGGCTTGCGGGAGCCTATATCTTTGTCTTGCTTCTCCTGGTTATCTCCCTGATTCTCGTCACGGAGAAGTCCATCCTGGATAAGCTCCGCGAGGGACAGTCCCGCCTGTCTGTAAGGGCTGAGGACACAAGCAGGGAATACCGGATTCGCAGGCAGATCCGTCTGGAGGAGAAGAAGACTAAGAGGGAAGAGCATCTGGCGGAGCTGGAAGCTCGCCAGACCCAGGCAATGGAAGAGGCTCAGGCGGCAAGAGAAGCCCGCAGACAGACCTCCAGGGACGCTATGCTCCATGATATGACGGTGACAGACAAAGGAACAGGAGACGGCCGATTCAGCCGCAAGGCAGAGGGGGTCGATTTCAAGAATGCCAGGGTGGATGCTCCCCAGGCCAATCAGGAGTTAAAGACCGATGAAGTCAGGGAAGTGCATATCAATATCTTTGATGAGAACGACCAGGCCCAGGTGGACCGCCTGTCGCTGACCTCGCAAGACGCTTTGTCCAAACAGCCTCTGACGATCCACGAGGAGGAAGACGCGCCCGCCTCCAATGAAGAGGTCATTTTCCATACATCCGGGGCATCCGCTGTCAAGATGGACCGGAGCTCTTCCCATACATCCAAGGCATCCGCTGCCAGCAGAAACGAGAATTTCGTCAAGTTGACTGAGTTGAATCCAGGGTCAGGGCAAGATGACGAAGACAGCCTGGGGGATGATTATGCCGACGCGCAGGCTGTCAGCCCGGAGCGGCTTATGGTCAAGCTCGGTTCTGCTTCTTCAGACAGGGGAAGAAAAGAGATCCCCGGTGCGGACCTGCCCGGAGCTCTGTCCTCCGGGGCCGCGGGGTCTTTGGCCGCGATTCGCCATGAGGACGCTGCTTTGGAGGGAAGCAAGGCGAAATTGCCGCGGGAGGCCTATTCTTTTCCTCCGATCAGCCTTTTGTCCAAGGACAAGTCCGGTCCGTCCGGGAATCGGAGAACGGGACTGGAGAAGACCGCGCACAAGCTGGAGACTGTCCTGCACAACTTCGGGGTGAACGCGCATGTGACAGATGTCTCCGTCGGTCCTGCTGTCACCCGCTATGAAATTCAGCCGGAGATCGGAGTCAAGGTCTCGAAGATCGTCAATCTGGCGGATGATATCAAGCTGAATATGGCTGCCTCCGACATTCGCATTGAGGCCCCCATTCCGGGGAAGGCCGCGGTCGGCATTGAAGTCCCCAACAAGGAGACGCAGCTGGTTTCCTTCCGCGATCTTATGGAATCGCAGGAGTTTCGCAGGGAGAAATCCAATATTGCCTTTGCCCTGGGTAGAGACATCGGCGGAAAGGTGATGATCTCCAATATCGCCAAAATGCCCCATCTTCTGATTGCCGGGGCTACCGGCTCCGGTAAGTCCGTCTGCATCAATACCATTATTATGAGTATCCTCTACAAGGCGCATCCGGACGACGTCAAATTTATTATGATTGATCCGAAGGTGGTGGAGCTGTCTGTCTACAACGGGATCCCCCATCTTCTGATTCCGGTTGTGACCGATCCTAAGAAGGCTGCCGGCGCTCTCAACTGGGCGGTCAGGGAGATGACCGACCGCTACCAGAAGTTCGCGGACGCGGGCGTTCGGGACATCAAGGGCTATAATTCGCATATCAGAAACGGAAAGATCAGGCAGGTGATCAACGGACAGGAGATAGAGGTCGTCACAGAGAAAATGCCTCAGATTGTGGTCATTGTCGACGAGCTGGCAGACCTGATGATGGTCGCTTCCTCCGAGGTCGAGGAGGCGATCTGCCGTCTGGCTCAGCTGGCCCGTGCCGCCGGGATTCACCTGATCATCGCCACCCAGAGACCGTCGGTCAATGTCATTACCGGACTGATCAAGGCCAACATGCCCTCCCGTGTGGCCTTTGCCGTAACCAGCGGGGTCGATTCCAGAACCATTTTAGATATGGTGGGAGCGGAGAAGCTCCTTGGCAAGGGAGATATGCTCTATTTCCCCCAGGGAATTCCCAAGCCCCTTCGCGTCCAGGGCGCATTCGTCCCCGACGACGATGTGGCCAGGGTCGTAGACTATATTACCAGTCACAATGAGAAGACCCAGGGAATGGAAGAGGAGATCCAGAGACAGATTGAGGAGAATCCGGGGATGACGGCAATTGACGGCAATGGTTCCCCGGAAGACGATCGGGACCCTCTGTTAGAGGAGGCGGGCCGCATTATCATTCAGTCCGGACGCGCCACGGCGGGCGGACTGCAGCGCCAGCTCAAGATCGGTTTCAACCGGGCGGCCCGCATTATGGATCAGCTGGCTGAGGAAGGCGTGATCGGAGAATCTGAGGGGACCAAGGCCCGCAAGGTCTTGATGTCGATGGATGAATTTGATCAGCTCTTTCCCCTGTCATAGATCTCATTAACTCGCACAGAATCAAGTGCTCTTGTGACAAAGGAGGTTTTCCATGAAGACAGATATCCAGATTGCCCAGGAGGCCAGGATGCTCCCGATTCGCGATGTCGCCGCCGGGCTCGGCATTAAGGAGGATGACCTGGAGCTCTATGGCAGGTACAAGGCCAAGCTCTCTGACCAGTATATGAGAGGACTGAAGAAAGAGAAGGACGGCAAGCTCATTCTCGTGACCGCGATCAATCCGACTCCTGCGGGAGAGGGGAAGACTACGGTTTCAGTCGGTCTCGGACAGGCCTTTGGCCGTCTGGGCAAGAGGGCGATTCTGGCTCTTCGCGAGCCCTCTTTGGGGCCTTGCTTTGGCATTAAGGGCGGCGCCGCGGGCGGCGGCTATTCCCAGGTGCTTCCCATGGAGGACCTGAATCTGCATTTCACCGGTGATTTTCACGCGATCACCTCCGCCAATAATCTTTTGGCCGCTCTTTTGGATAATCATATCCAGCAGGGCAATTCCCTGCAGATCGATTCCAGGCAGGTCGTCTGGAAGCGCTGCCTGGATATGAACGACCGGGTCCTTCGCAATGTAGTGGTGGGCCTGGGAGCGAAGGCGGACGGCTTTGTCAGAGAGGACCATTTCGTCATCACGGTGGCTTCTGAGATCATGGCGATTCTCTGTCTGGCCAGAGATATGGCTGATCTCAAGGATCGCTTAAGCCGTGTGATTGTCGCCTATAACCTGTCCGGAGAGCCCGTGACTGCGGGTGATCTTAAGGCTGTCGGGGCCATGGCGGCTCTCTTAAAGGACGCCATGAAGCCCAATCTTGTACAGACCTTAGAGCATACGCCAGCTCTGGTTCACGGGGGACCTTTTGCCAATATCGCCCATGGATGCAATTCTGTCCGGGCTACCGCGATGGGACTCAAGATGGCTGACTATGTCATTACGGAAGCCGGCTTCGGGGCTGACCTGGGAGCCGAGAAATTCCTGGATATCAAGGCTCCCATGGCCGGCCTGCATCCCGACTGCGTTGTACTGGTGGCGACCGTGCGCGCCCTCAAGTATAACGGCGGACTTCCAAAGGATCAGCTGACCGAGGAAAACCTGGCGGCGCTGGAGAGGGGAATCGCCAATCTGGACAAGCACATTGATAACCTGCACAGCTTCGGTCTGCCCATCGTGGTGACTTTGAATTCCTTTTTGACGGATACGCCCGCGGAGACAGACCTGGTCCGGGACTTCTGCCAGAAGAAGGGCTGTGACTTCGCCCTGTCGCAAGTGTGGGCCAGGGGCGGCGAGGGAGGAATCCCCCTGGCCGAGAAGGTCCTTGAAGTTCTTGAGAATAAGAAGAGCGAGTATCATCCTCTCTATGAGCCCTCTCTTCCTCTTGAGGAGAAGATCAAAAGGATCGCCGACAAGATCTACGGGGCTGACGGTGTCGACTACAGTCCGGCCGCCCGGCGCCAGTTGCAGAAGATTGTCTCCATGGGCATGAACCATTTCGCTGTTTGTATGGCAAAGACCCAGTATTCCCTGTCCGATGACGCCGGGAAACTGGGCCGCCCCGAGCACTTCCGTGTCACTGTAAGAGAGATCTATCCCGCTGCCGGCGCCGGTTTTGTCGTCGTTGTTCTCGGCAATATCATGACCATGCCCGGTCTTCCCCGGGTTCCCGCAGCCAATCATATCGACGTGACGGATGACAGTGTGATTACAGGTCTCTTCTAAGTGAGGTTTTTATGGCTAAGATCATTGACGGAAGGGCAATTTCTGCGCAGATCAAAGAGGAAGTAAAACAGGAGGCAAAGGCCCTGGCAGCCAGGGGGATCAAAGTCTGTCTGGCAGTCGTACAGGTGGGAGATCATCCCGCTTCATCGGTCTATGTCAGGAATAAACAAAGGGCCTGCGCGGCCTGTGGGATCAAATCTCTGGAATTTCATCTGCCAGAGAGCTGCGGTCAGGAGGATCTCCTGAGGCAGATCCGCGATCTCAATGCCCGGGAGGATGTGGACGGGATCCTGGTTCAATTGCCCTTGCCCCGGCAGATTGACGCGGACGCTGTCATTGAGGCGATCGACCCGGCCAAGGATGTAGACGGTTTCCTCCCTGAGAACCTGGGCAGGCTCTTGATCGGCCAGGACGGCTTTTTGCCCTGTACCCCGGCTGGCATTCTCGAATTGTTAAAAAGGAGTCATATCCCCTTGGAGGGAAAGGAATGTCTGGTTCTGGGGAGGAGCAATATTGTGGGCAAGCCGGTCGCCCTTCTGATGTTAAGAGAGCACGCGACCGTGACGATTGCCCACTCCCGTACCGCTAATTTGCCCGAGCTTATGCGACGGGCGGATATTCTTATCGCCGCCATTGGCCGGGCGGATTTCGTCAAGGGGGCTGACCTCAAGGAGGGAGCGGTTGTCATAGACGTGGGAATCAACCGCATGGAGGACGGAAGCCTGCATGGGGATGTGGATTACGAAGATGCCTTTGACAGGGTGTCCGCGATCACACCTGTACCCGGCGGGGTCGGGCCCATGACCATCGCGATGCTGATGAAGAACTGCCTTCGGGCCGCCCGGGCCAGGAGAAGCTGATGGGACCAAGAATTCGCCTTCTCTGCGTGGGCAGGATCAAGGAGAAATTTTTCAGAGACGCCGTCTCAGAATACAGCAAACGGCTGAGTCGTTACTGCAGTCTGGAGATCACAGAGCTGGCGGATGAGAAGATCCCGGAGGGCACCTCCCGGGCGCAGGAAGAGCAGATTATCAAAAGAGAAGGGGACCGCCTTCTTGCCGCTATCCGGGAGAGGGACTATGTCGTCGCCCTGGCCATCGACGGGCGGATGATGGATTCGCTTCAACTGGCAGAGCATTTGGATCAGCTGAGTCTGGGAGGACAGTCATCAATCACACTGGTCATCGGAGCTTCCCTGGGCCTGTCCGAGGAGCTTCTTGCCAGGGCGGATGAAAAGCTTTCTTTTTCGCCCCTGACCTTTCCCCATCAGCTCATGCGGGTGATTGTACTGGAACAGATCTACCGGGCTTTTCGCATCAGCAGAGGGGAACCCTACCACAAGTAGAAAGGATCGGAATTGAGTCTAATTGAAGGATCTATCGATATTCCTCTGGATCACCTGGAGAATATCTTCGGCCAGTTTGACCGCAACATCAAACTCATCGAGCAGACCTTCGCGGTCAGCCTGATCGCCCGCGGCGATTCCATCAAGATCATCGGGGAGAGAGATGGCGTCGAGCGCGCCAGAGATGTCCTGGACTCCCTTTTGGCTCTCTCAAAGAGCGGAGAGAGTATCCAGGAGCAAAATGTCCGCTACGCCATGTCTCTGCATGAGGATGGGATGAATCCCGTGCAGACCATCTTAAAGGTCGACGGAGATGTCATCGCGCACACGGTTGCCGGAAAGCCGATCAAGCCGAAGACGCTGGGTCAGAAGGCCTACGTCGACGCCATCCGGCAGAAGATGATTGTCTTCGGCCTGGGCCCGGCCGGGACCGGAAAGACCTACCTGGCTATGGCCATGGCTATTATGGCTTTTCAGAGAGAGGAGGTCTCGCGCATCATCCTGACCAGACCCGCAATTGAGGCCGGTGAGAAGCTCGGCTTCCTGCCGGGTGACCTGCAGAGTAAGATCGATCCTTACCTGCGTCCGCTTTACGATGCCCTCTATGAGATCATGGGCGCCGAAAGCTATCAGCGCAATATGGAAAAGGGTCTGATTGAGGTGGCCCCTCTGGCCTACATGCGGGGGAGGACTTTGGATAATGCCTTCATCATCTTGGATGAAGCGCAGAATACGACGCCGGCGCAGATGAAGATGTTTCTGACCAGGATCGGCTTCGGCTCCAAGGCGGTGATCACCGGAGATGCCAGCCAGAAGGATCTGTCAGCCGACCAGAAGTCCGGTCTGGATGTCGCGGCCAAAGTCCTTTCGGGTATTGATGATATCGCGGTCTGTCAGCTGACCGGCAAGGATGTCGTGCGGCATCCTCTGGTGCAGAAGATTGTCAATGCCTACGAGGAGTATGAGAAGAAAGAGACGAGGATACGCAGGGACGCCATGCGAATCGGCAGCAAGACGGGTCCCGCAAGAAGAGGACACAGGGCATGACCATTCATTTAGAAGAAGAGTGCGGGCTTGATCTGCCCTTTGACTACAAAAAACTGCTGGAGACTGTGATCCGAAAGGCCCTGGATTATGAGCGCTTTCCCTTTGAGGCGGAGGTCTCCGTGACATTGGTCGATCTGGATCGTATGCATCAGATCAATCGGGAATACCGGCAGATTGACCGGCCGACGGACGTCTTGTCTTTTCCCTTCATCGACTATCCGGCCCCCGGAGATTTCTCGGAAATAGAGAAGACAGACGATTTCTTTAACCCGGACAGCGGCGAGGCTGTTCTGGGAGATATCGTCCTCTGTATTCCAAGACTGATCTCCCAGGCTCAGGACTATGGCCACTCGACCAGGCGGGAATTCGCCTTCCTGATCGCTCACAGTATGTTACACTTAATGGGCTATGACCACATGACAGATGCGGAAAGGATTGACATGGAGCGCCGTCAGTCCGAGATGCTGGACCAGTTGGGGATCCACCGATAGAGAGAAGGCGTATGGGTAATGAGCAGCAGAACAAGTTGAGAAAGAGCGACAGCTCTTTTCTGATGCAGGGATCCATCCTGGCGATCGCCTCCATTGTCAGCAGGGTCATAGGCCTGATCTACCGGATTCCCCTGACCAACATCATAGGGAAAATGGGCAATGACTACTATGGCACGGCATATGAGATCTATAATCTGCTCTTGATCATCTCGTCCTACAGTATTCCACTTGCCGTCTCCAAGGTGGTCGCCGCCAGGATGGCCAATCAGGAGCACAGAAATGCCTTTCGCGTTCTCAAGGGGGCTCTGGCCTTTGCCGCTGTGTCCGGAGGCCTGGCCGGTCTCATCGTCTATTTTGGCGCGGATTTTCTGACCGGTGAGCTCTTAAAGACCCCCTATGCCGCGATCGCTCTGCGCGTGCTGGCGCCGACCCTCTTTATTGTCGCCATTGTCGGTGTCCTGCGGGGATTTTTCCAGGGACTCGGCTCCATGATTCCCTCCGCTGTCTCTCAGATCATGGAGCAGATCGTCAACGCCATCATATCCGTTGCAGCCGCCTACACTCTCTTTTCCTTTGGAGGCCGCGTCGCCGCAGACCGATCTGATACCGCCCAGGTTGCTGCCGCCTATGGAGCGGCCGGCGGAACCTTGGGAACGACTTCCGGATCCGTCATGGCTCTGCTGGTCATGCTCTTTATCTTTCTGGCCTTTTTACCCGGCTTTTTCCGTCGCATGGCAAGAGAGAAGACGGGGACGGTCAGCCCCTACAGCGGGATCATGCGGACACTGGTTCTGACCATTGTCCCGGTTCTGCTCTCCACGACCATCTATAATATTGTTCTGATCATCGATCAGGGAATTTTCAAAAACCTGGCTGTCCTGCAGGGGATTCCGCGCGAGCAGATCTCCTCCTGGTGGGGAGTCTATACCGGAGAGTATCGGGTCATACAGAATGTGCCCATCTCGATCGCCTCCGCCATCGGCGCCTCCGCGGTTCCGACCCTGACCATGGCCTTTCACGCCGGGAAGATGGATCTGGTCAAAAGGCAGCTGGAAAATGCCACCCGTTTTGTCATGCTGGTGGCCATCCCCTCAGCGGTGGGGCTGGCCGTTTTGGCCAGGCCGATTATGCTTCTTCTCTTTCGGGATCCCGATCCGACCTCAGCCATGATGATGGTGGTGGGAGGGCTGACGATCGTCTTCGTCTGTCTCTCGACCCTGTCCAACAGTCTTCTGCAGGGAATTGATCACCTGAATCTGCCGATCATTCATTCCCTGATCGCGACAGGAGTGCAGGCGCTCTTTTTGGTCGTGGCCATGCTGGTTTTCCATCTGGGAATCTACGGTCTGATCATGGCATACACGGTGGACGCGCTTCTGATTTCCTATCTCAATCACCGGTCTATCATGAAATACGCCGCTCCCCGTCCCCTCCTAAAGGAGACTTACATCCTGCCTCTGGCGGCCTCAGCTATTATGGGACTGGCGGTTTTTTTAGCCTATCGGCTGGCCATGCTTTCCCACAGCAATTTGCTGGCGACCTTCTTCGCGGTAGTCGTCGGGGCCTTTGTCTATTTTATCGCGATCATCCGGCTGGGGGCGATCAATGAGGAGACCCTCCTTCGTTTCCCCAAGGGCAGCCTTTTGGTTGGCCTTGCCAAAAAGATGCATTTGATGTGAGGAGTTTTCCATGCAGGCCTATGATCTGATTGTAATCGGCGCCGGCGCTTCCGGTATGGCAGCCGCGATCGCGGCCGCTTCGCGTGGCGCCTCGGTACTGATCCTGGAGAAAAACAAGCAAGTCGGCAGAAAGATTCGCATGACCGGCAACGGCAGGTGCAATTTCAGCAATTTGAGGCAGGGTCGCTTCGCTTATCGCGGAGCAGACCCTGACTTTGCTGTCAGGGCCATGGAGAAATTCGGGCTGAAAGAGACCCTGGACTTTTTCTTTGACCTGGGAATTCTCCCCTACGAGAGAGAGGGCTGTCTCTATCCGTCCACGCAGGAGGCCGCCTCTGTGCAGAAAGCTCTGCTTTGCCGTCTTTTGAAGCTGGGCGTGTCCATTCATACCGGGGAGTCCTGCCGGGGTTTTGCAGCCGTCCGACAGAAGGATTTCCGTTACCGGGTCGCTTTCGTCGACCTGAAAAGTCAGAGCAAAGGGGACTATCTCTGCCGCAGTCTTCTTCTGGCCAGTGGGGGAAAGGCTGCCCCTGCCAGCGGATCTACGGGGGATGGCTACTATTGGGCCGAGAAGCTCGGACACAGGATTATTCCTCCGGCGCCGGCTCTGGTTTCTCTGAAGTCCGGCTGGCCTCTCCTTGAGGATCTGGCCGGTCTTCGTCTGCAGGCAGGGATTCAGCTTCTGATCGACGGACGAGAAGCTGCTTATGACCAGGGGGAGATCCAGTGTAATCGAGACGGTATCTCCGGTATACCGGTCCTTCAGGTCAGCCGCGATGCCTCATACGCCTTGAACGAGGGCTCCTTGGTCAGCGCCCGTCTTTTGATCCTCCCCTGGCTTGCCATGGAGCAGAGAAAAGAGAAGCTGTCTGAAATCCTTTTTGGAAGGCAAAAAGAGAGCCTGGAAAGCTGTCTTCAGGGGATCCTTCCCGGCCGTCTACTTGGCCTTCTGAAAGAATGGACCGGCTATTCCTTGGACAGGAGAGTGGGAGGACTGGATGTGCGTGAAAGAGAAGAGTTGCTGAACAGACTTCTTTCCCTTGAGATCCCCATTGTGGGGACCGGCGGTTATCAGCAGGCGCAGACAACCGCCGGCGGCCTGGCTACCGATCAGTTTTCATCAGACAGCATGGAGTCTTTGCTTTCTCCGGGCTTTTATGCCGCCGGAGAGGTCTTGGACATCGATGGAATCTGCGGAGGCTACAATCTGCAGTGGGCCTGGACCTCCGGCTGTCTGGCAGGCGCGGATATCGCAGGAGAGAGGCATTTATGATTCGATTGACACAGCTGCATCTGCCCGTTTCATCAGAGGGCCAGGACAAAGAGGAAGAGAGAAGAGCTCTGCGAAAGAAAACAGCCTCTCTTCTTGGAATTCCGGAAGAGAGGATCAAGATGCTGCAGATTCTTCGCCGGTCGATCGACGCCAGGAAGAAGCCCCGGCTCTTTTACAGCTACAGTCTCGCGGTTTCCTGCGGGAAGGAGGAGAAGCTTCTCAGGCGGCACGCAGGGGACAATCGAATCAGCGCCTATCATCCTCAGCGCTACCTTCTGCCTGAGCCAATCGCTGGCCGGCGCGTATCAGGCCGGGCAGAGGAGAAACCCGTGATCATCGGAAGCGGCCCCGCGGGGATCTTTGCCGCCTACCTCCTGGCCCTGGCGGGCTTACAGCCTCTGGTGATTGAGCGTGGCAAGACTGTGGACGAGCGGATGGCGGATGTGGAGGCCTTCTGGAGAACAGGTCGTCTGGATCCCTCGTCCAATGTCCAGTTTGGAGAGGGAGGGGCGGGGACTTTCTCTGACGGAAAACTCAACACGCAGGTCAGAGACCCTCTCGGGAGGAATCGATTTGTCCTCGAGACACTGGCTGCCTGCGGCGCTCCGCAGGAAATCCTGATCGATGCCAAACCCCATATCGGAACGGATATTCTTGTCCTTGTCATGCGAAATCTCAGGCAGAAGATCATCGATCTCGGCGGCAGTTTTCGCTTTCAGACCAGGATGACGCGGCCTCTGATTCGGGAGGGGAGAATCGAGGGATTCTATTTTCGCAAAGAATCCTCTTCGGACCTGGAGGAAGAATTTCTCCCCTGCAGCCGCCTTGTCCTGGCCATCGGCCACTCCGCCAGAGACAGCTTTGAGACCCTGTACAAAGAACAGGTGCCCATGGAGGCCAAGCCCTTTGCCCTGGGATTTCGCGTCGAACACCCGCAGAAGATGATCGACGACTCCCAATACGGCAAGATAAGCAGGCCGCCGGTTCCCGCCTCCTATAAACTTGCCAGGAGCTTACCGGGCAGAAGAGGTGTATACTCATTTTGCATGTGCCCCGGCGGATATGTGGTCAACGCTTCTTCTGAGACAGGACGCCTGGCAGTCAACGGGATGTCTTATGCCGATCGGGGAAGCGCCAATGCCAATTCAGCCATCGTTCTCACCGTGGGGGAGAGGGAATTTGACATGCGTGATCCGCTGGCGGGAATGGCCTATCAGAGAGAGATGGAAAAGAGAGCCTATGCCCTTGGTCAGGGATCGATTCCCCAGCAGCTCTGGGGAGACTATCTGGCCAATCGCCCGTCTTCGTCCTATGGAAGCTTTGCCAGCTGCGCAAGGGGGGACTGCAGACTGACCAATCTCCGCGGTTTCTTATCGGAGGACATGGAGGCAGACCTGATCGATGCCATGTCTTTCTTTGGAAAAAAGATCTCGGGTTTTGACGATGAAAACGCCATCTTGAGCGCCGTAGAGAGCCGGACATCCTCACCGGTTCGCATTTTGCGGGGAGAGAACTTTCAGTCGAAGATTAAGGGGCTCTATCCCTGCGGGGAGGGGGCCGGCTACGCGGGAGGAATCACTTCAGCGGCAATGGACGGGCTGAAGGTGGCGGAGGCGATCATCAGAGAGTATGCTGATACTGTGACCTGACGCATCGGATTTTAATAAGATGTATCCGTTTTTATAAAATGAAAGTGTTTCTATGCTGACATACAGTGATCTGGAAAAAAAACCACAGTTCCTCAAGGATCTGACCCCTATGATGGAACACTATATTGCCACAAAGAGGGAGAATCCGACCTGCATTCTCTTCTATCGCCTTGGTGACTTCTACGAGATGTTCTTTGACGACGCGATCTCTGTCTCCAAGGAATTGGAGCTGACTCTGACCGGCAAGGCCTGCGGCCTTCCGGAGCGAGCTCCCATGTGCGGAGTCCCCTATCACGCGGTGGAGTCATATCTCAACCGACTGGTGCAAAAGGGCTACAAGGTTGCCATCTGCGATCAGCTGGAGGATCCCAGGGAGGCAAAGGGGATGGTGAAACGGGGCGTCACCCGCATTGTAACCCCCGGGACCAATATGAACGCGTCCTCGCTCGAGGAGGGGAAGAACAACTATATTCTCAGTATCATCTATGTGGGCAACACCTTCGGTCTTTCGGCGGCAGATGTGTCCACCGGGGATTTCTTCGTCACGGAACTGGATTCTGACCGAAAGCTCATGGATGAGTTGTCCAAGTATCATCCGTCGGAGCTGGTCTGCAATGATTCCATGTCCATGTGCGGACTTGACTTAGATGCCCTGAGGGATCGCTTCCATATGGCGATCAGCCCCCTGGAATCCTATTACTTTGAGGATGAGGCCTGCCTGAACCTGCTCAGAGAGCATTTTCATGTATCAGACCTGACAGCCCTGGGCCTTAAGGATTTCCCGATCGGGAGCATTGCGGCCGGAGCCCTGCTTAAGTATCTGATTGAGACGCAGAAGTCAGATCTGGCAAACATGTCCGCCATCTCACCCTACCGGGGTGGAAACTACATGCTGCTTGATGCCGCCACCCGCCGCAACTTAGAGCTTGTGGAGACCTTGAGAGAGAAGGAGAAGAGAGGATCTTTGCTCTGGGTCTTAGACAAGACCAGGACGGCGATGGGGGCCAGGATGCTTCGCTCCCGTATTGAACAGCCATTGATTGACGAAGAGGAGATTATAAACCGCTATGACGCCCTGGATGAAATGCTCTCGGACATGATCAGCCGCGAGGAGATCCGGGAGTACTTAAATCCGGTCTATGACCTGGAACGGCTGATCACAAGGATCACCTATCAGACGGCCAATCCGAGAGACCTGGTCGCCTTCGCGTCCTCTGTCGCCGTCCTCCCGGCCATCCGTGCCCTTCTGGCGGATTTCTCATCCCGGAATATGAAGCGGATTCTCGACGACATGGATCCGCTGGAAGACATAAAGACTTTGATTTCGTCAGCCATCGCGGAGGAACCGCCGATCTCCTCCCATGAGGGGGGCATCATCCGAGCGGGCTACAACCAGGAGATCGATCGGCTCAGAGCCGCGGCCACAGACGGCAAGCAGTGGCTGGCGGAGTTAGAGACCAAGGAGCGTGAGAAGACAGGAATCAAAAATCTACGCATCAAGTACAACAGGGTCTTCGGATACTATCTGGAGGTCACCAATTCTTACCTGAATCTGGTTCCCGACTACTTCATCCGAAAGCAGACTCTGACCAACGCGGAGCGCTTCTATACACCAGAGCTCAAGGAGCTGGAGAATACGATCCTGGGATCCGCTGACCGCCTTCTTGCCTTGGAAAATGAGCTTTTTTGTCAGGTGCGCGACCGCGTCGGCCAGGAGGTGGTCCGCATTCAGAAGACGGCGAGGGCCATCGCCTCCTTGGACTTCTACCAGTCTCTTGCCAAGGTGGCAGAGGACAACCGTTTCTGCAGGCCGCGGCTGAACAAAAGAGGAATCTTGGAAATCAAGAACGGGCGTCATCCGGTAGTGGAGAAGATGCTGCGCGACGGAGATTTTATTGCCAACGACACTTATCTGGACAACAAGAGCCACCGGCTCTCCATCATCACCGGTCCCAACATGGCCGGCAAATCCACATACATGCGCCAGAACGCCATTATTGTCCTCATGGCTCAGGTCGGTTCCTTCGTGCCTGCAGAAGCTGCCAACATTTCAGTGGTGGACCGTATCTTCACCCGCGTCGGCGCGTCAGACGATCTGGCCAGCGGACAATCGACCTTTATGGTAGAGATGAGCGAGGTCGCGAATATTCTCCGAAACGCGACCTCCAAATCTCTTCTGATCCTGGATGAGATCGGGAGGGGGACCTCCACCTTTGACGGCCTGTCCATTGCCTGGGCCATGGTGGAATACATTGCCAACAGCAGACTGATCGGGGCAAAGACCCTCTTTGCCACCCACTATCATGAGCTGACAGAGCTTGAGGGGAGGATCGACGGGGTCAATAACTACTGCGTCGCCGTCAAGGAAAAGGGGGACGAGATCGTCTTCCTCAGGAAAATTGTTCCCGGCGGAGCTGACCGAAGTTATGGAATTCAGGTGGCCAAGCTGGCCGGAGTACCGGACGGGGTCATCGAGCGGGCAAAGGAAATCTCTGAAGAACTGTCCGATCATGACATCACTCTGATCACTGCGAATATTCTGCCGGAAGCGAAGAGAGGGGCCAGAAAACCGCCATCTTCCCTGGATGAGGTTGATATGGGCCAGATGAGTCTCTTTGACACCATAAAGGATGATGATATCATCAGAGAACTGCGCGATATGGATATCTCCAATCTCACGCCTCTGGAGGCTTTAAACCGTCTGAATGAGATGCAGAACAAGGTGAAAAATCGCTGGTAAATATATGCGAGGGTGCGCTTATGGATAGACAAGATATCGCTCTTTTGAGCCAGGAGACAATTGATAAGATTTCCGCGGGAGAGGTGATCGAGCGCCCGGCCTCCGTCGTCAAAGAGCTGACGGAAAATGCTATTGACGCCGGGGCGACGGCCATTTCGGTAGAGATCAAGGAGGGGGGCATTGACTATATTCGCGTCACGGATAACGGATGCGGCATCCCCAGGGAGCAGATTTCTCTGGCCTTCCTGCCCCATTCCACATCAAAAATCAGGTCGTCGGAAGACCTTTTAGCCATTCATTCGCTGGGCTTTCGAGGAGAGGCGCTCTCGTCAATCGCCGCGGTCTCCAGGGTAGAGCTGATCAGCAAGACTTCCGAGTCCCTGACCGGGTCCCGCTATGTCATTGAGGGGGCAAAAGAAGTCTCTCTGACAGAAATCGGAGCCCCGGACGGGACGACCTTTATTGTCAGGCAGCTCTTCTTCAACACGCCTGCCCGCCGCAAATTCCTAAGAACGGCCGCCACAGAGGGCAATTACATCTCCGACATCATGGAACGCCTCGCCCTGTCTCATCCCGGGATCTCATTTCGCTTTATCTCCAATGGAAAGCAGAAGATGGCGACGGCGGGAAAGGGAAGTCTTAAGGACGCAATCTATCAGATCTACGGAAGAAGCGTCGCGATGGACCTTCTTCCTGTCCGCTGTGAGAGAGAAACATATACCCTGGAGGGATTTATTGGCAAACCCTCTTTGACCAGAGGAAATCGCAGCTTCGAGAATTTTTTCATCAATGGCCGCTATGTGAGAAGTCAGCTCTTATCGAAAGCCCTAGAAGAGGGATACAAGGGTTATATGATGCAGCACCAGTACCCCTTCTGCGTCCTGGAGCTGACCTTCCCGGACGGAAGCGTGGATGTCAACGTCCATCCGACCAAGATGGAGGTTCGCTTCGACGACGCGGACGAAGTGTACGCCGGCCTTGCGTCCGCTGTTTCCCAGAGACTGCTTATGCGCGAAGACATCTCCAATATTCCCATTCAGAGTCAGAAGCCGGTCAGGACGCCGGCCCCGTCGGCAAAAGCGGCAGGGGCTGAGCCCTTCGAGCGGTCCCGTCTGGAAGAGATCCGCCGTCAGATTATGGATGATATCAAAAATGACTCTCCCTACGAGAAGCAGTATGATCGCCCGATCAGCGCAAGCCATACAGATGACGCGAGCCGTAAAGACAACGAAATCCATGAAGATGATGTGAGCTGTAAAGGCGACAGAACCCCAACAGATCTCTCAGATCAAAAGAGAAGGAAGCTGAGGGAAGAGCCTTCGGGCCGGGAGATGAAGCTTTCAGAGAGGGCTAAAAAGGGCTTTGGCGATTATACGCAGCCCAAATTTTTCAGCCAGGAGGCCAGAGAGAGCTTTACGATCGTGGGACAGGTCTTCGGAACCTATTGGATCATTCAGTATGCCGACAAAATGTATATCATCGATCAGCATGCTGCCCACGAAAAAGTCCTCTATGAGCGCACGATGGCTCAACTGAAGGACAAGGAGATGACCTCGCAGCTGCTCTCTCCCCCGATCATCGTCAGCCTCTCCCCCCTGGAGCAGGAGGCCTATGACAGGTGCTCCGATGCCTTTTACCGCATCGGATTTCGCCTGGAGCCCTTTGGAGGAAAGGAGTATGCCATCAAGGGGGTTCCGGGAAATCTCTTTCAGATCGATGCCAGGACGCTCTTTTTGGATATGATTGCCCAGGCCTGTGACTTCAAGGCGAACGCCTCCTCCGAGCTTGTCATGGAGAAGGTGGCCTCCATGTCCTGCAAGGCCGCTGTCAAGGGAAACAGTAAGCTCTCTCTTGCCGAGATCAAAGAGCTGATCGCAGAGCTTCTGACTCTGGAAAATCCCTATCACTGTCCCCATGGCCGCCCGACGATTATTTCCTTTAGTCACTATGATCTGGATCGCAAATTCAAGAGG
Source organism: Shuttleworthella sp. MSX8B (assembly GCF_000524295.1). NCBI lineage: Bacteria > Bacillati > Bacillota > Clostridia > Lachnospirales > Lachnospiraceae > Shuttleworthella > Shuttleworthella sp. MSX8B. The sequence continues at coordinate 80,990 of NZ_JAQT01000009.1, read as the reverse complement.
ATTGTCACATGAAGCCCTTGATTATTATCGCCGGCCCGACCGCGGTCGGAAAGAGCGCCCTCTCAATCAGAATAGCCAAAGAGGTCGGCGGAAGCATCATCTCCGCGGATTCCATGCAGGTATACCAGGGCATGGATATCGGCTCAGCCAAGATCAGAGAAGATGAGATGGAGGGGATTCCCCACTATCTGATCGACTGCGTCAAGCCGGATCAGCCCTGGAATGTCGTTATCTTTCAGGAGAGGGCCAAAAAGGCCATGGCAGAGATCTATGCCCGCGGCCGCATTCCGATGATCGTGGGGGGGACCGGATTTTACATTCAGGCGATCACCAGAGATATTGATTTCACCTCAATGCAAGAGGATGTGGAATTTCGACAGAGGATGGAAGCTCTGGCAGAGGAAGGGGGACCCGAATTCCTGCACGAGAAGTTAAAGGCCGTTGATCCTTCGGCGGCAGACCAGATCCATTTTAACAATGTAAAGCGTGTTGTGCGCGCCCTGGAATTCTATCATGTCAGCGGCCAGAGAATCTCTGACCACAACGCCCGGGAGAGGGAAAAGAAGAGCCCCTACAATCTGGCTTATTTTGTCTTAACGCAGGATCGAAAGGCCCTCTATCAGCGCATTGACAAGCGGGTCGATCGAATGATGCAGGAGGGCTTATTAGATGAGGTGGCGGCTTTAAAGAGGGCCGGTTATCATCAGGGAATGGTCTCCATGCAGGGACTGGGTTACAAGGAAATCCTGGAATATCTGGATGGCCGGATCAGTCTGGATCAGGCGGTATATCAGATCAAGAGAGACAGCAGACATTTCGCCAAGCGCCAGCTGACCTGGTTTCGAAGGGAAAAAGACGTTGTCTGGCTGGATAAATCTGCCTTTGGCAATGATGAGGATCTCATCGTAAAAAGGGCTGTCGAGCTTTTGAAGAAGAGAGGAATTTATGGAGCAGATTGAAGAGATGTACCATAAGCTGGGCATCAGTCCAGCCGTCTGTCATTACGCGCACAGAGTTTTAGACGGCTTGAAAAGCCGTTTTGAGGAAATTGATCGGCTGACGGAATACAATCAGATGAAGGTGATCGCCGCCATGCAGAAGAACCGGGTCTCGGCAGACTGCTTCAATTCCTCCAGCGGCTACGGTTACGATGATCTGGGAAGAGAGACCCTGGAGAAGGTCTACGCGGATACATTCGGCGCGGAGGATGCTCTGGTCCGCCCTCAGATCACCTGCGGAACGCATGCTCTTGCCCTTGCCCTGATGTCTAATCTGCGCCCGGGAGACGAGCTCTTGTCTCCTGTCGGCAAGCCATATGACACCTTGGAAGAGGTGATCGGCATTCGGCCCGCAAGAGGCTCTCTCGCGGAATATCAGATCAGCTACCGACAGGTGGACCTCCTGGAAAACGGCGATTTTGACTATGAGAGCATCCGCGCCGCAATCAACGAGAAGACCCGCCTGGTGACAATCCAGCGGTCCAAGGGATACCAGACCCGGCCGACCCTGTCCGTGGAGAAAATCGGACAGCTGATCCGCTTTGTCAAGGAGATTAAGCCGTCTTTGATCGTCATGGTTGACAATTGCTACGGTGAATTCACGGAGACAATCGAGCCTCTGGATGTGGGCGCGGATATGATGGTCGGCTCCCTGATCAAAAACCCCGGCGGAGGTCTTGCACCGATCGGGGGCTATATTGCCGGAAGCAGGGCCTGTGTGGAAAACGCTGCGTATCGATTGACTTCCCCGGGGCTGGGCAAGGAGGTAGGCGCTTCCCTCGGGGTCATGAGGGACTTCTTCCAGGGCTTTTTTCTGGCGCCGACAGTGACAGGGGCGGCCATGAAGGGGGCAATCTTCGCGGCAAAGCTCTATGAGAGCCTGGGCTTTTCGGTGCTTCCCAATGGAACAGAGAAGAGGCATGATATTATCCAGGCGGTGACCTTCGGAAGACCGGAGGGCCTGATTGCCTTCTGCCAGGGCATCCAGGCGGCGGCCCCGGTGGATTCTTATGTGAAACCGGAGCCCTGGGATATGCCGGGCTATGATGATCCGGTCATTATGGCCGCGGGCGCGTTTGTCCAGGGATCCTCCATCGAGTTGTCTGCGGACGGGCCTCTGCGCCCCCCCTATACAGCCTTTTTTCAGGGAGGCCTGACTTGGCCTCACGCCAAGCTCGGAATCATGATGTCCCTGCAGAAAGTCTATGAGGCTAATCTTGTGACGGATAGTCAATTATGCTAATATGTTTTTGGCTGACCGATGATATCGCTCTTGTGCAAGACCAATGAGGCAGGCATGAGGAGCAGGAATCATTTTGACAATAGATACGCTGACAACGCGCCGGATCGGAAGTTGGATCGCTGTGGCTGCGCGGCCTTGACGGACGCGGAGCTGATTGCCATTCTTCTTCGGAGCGGGACAAGAGACTGCGATGTCTTAGCTATGGCTGAGGAGCTTCTTCGTCTGCGACAGCACTCGCTGGCTGATCTGGTCAATATCTCCAGGGATGAACTCATGCTTATCCCCGGTATCGGACCGGTCAAGGCAAGAGAATTGCAGTCTGTTTTCGAGTTGTCCAGGCGAATTGCCAGCAATACGAGGCGCAGGAAGTTAAAACTGACTGAGACCAAATCCATTGCAGGCTATTATATGGAACGGCTGCGACACGAAGACAGTGAACTTCTGGTTGCGGCCTATTTTAATGTGAGAGATGAGCTGGTATTTGAGTCTGTCATCAGCCTGGGGAGCAGTGACCGAACGGATTTTCCTATTCGCAAAATCTTCTCACTGGCCCTGACGCATCAGGCCAGTCAGCTGGTGCTCCTGCACAATCACCCCAGCGGGGATCCCACCCCTTCGCAGGCCGACTATCTGGCCACGCAGGAGGCCAAGATGGCAGGGCAGTATCTTGAAATCGCCCTGCGGGATCACATTATCATCGGCGATCACCAGTATTACAGTTTCCGTCAGGGGGAACTGATCTAGGAGGAGGAGATCCTATGAGCAACGCATACGGTATTGATTTTGGAACGGGGAATCTCAAGATCTTTTCCAAGGCTTCCAACGACATTACCAATATCAAAGACACCATCGCTCTTGTGAATCGCAATCAGATGTATTCCTACGGCGATGCCGCCTATGCCATGTATGAGAAGGCGCCGGCCAATATTGGGGTTTCTTTTCCTATCATCAACGGAGTCATTGCCGACTTCGACAATATGCAGACCATGATCTATGAGGTCTTAGAGTCGGATCTAAAGGCCAACATCAAGAGAAGCGATATTGTGGTCGCTGTCCCGAATGATATCACTGAGGTGGAGAAGAAGGCCTTCTTTGATATTTTCGCCAAGGCCAAGGTCAGGCCGCATTCCATTCGAATCTGTGAGAAGCCCCTGGCTGACGCCATCGGCATGGGAGTGGACGTCAATGAGCCCAAGGGCGTCATGGTCGTCGATATGGGAGCCGATACGACGGAGATCTCAGTCGTATCTCTCGGCGGAATCGTAATCTCCGAGCTTCTTCCCATGGGAGGCAACCAGCTGGATGATTCTATCGTCACCTATATTCGCCGGCAGTTTAATCTGGTCATTGGCCGCAAGACCGCCAAGATGCTCAAGGAGGAGATCGGATCCGCCATCGAGGATGCCCAGGGAGCTCTGATGATTGTCGGAAGAGATGTGGTATCCGGACTTCCCATGGAGTTCGAGGTGGACGCAAAGATGGTCTATGAGGGAATGAGAGATGACCTGCAGAATCTGGCGACCGCGATCAAGCTGCTTTTGGAGAAGGTTCCGCCGGAGCTTGCCAAAGACATTGTTCACAGCGGCATTTACCTGACAGGCGGCGGATCCAATATTCGCTCTTTAGACGCCTTCATCAAGTCCATCACAAATATCCAAATGAACGTGGCCGAGCGGGGAGAGGAGACGGTTGTCATGGGACTGAGTTCCGTTGTGACAGATGCCCATTACTCCAGGTTCGGCTATGAGATGAAGTCAAGGAATATCAACTAGGGTTTATTCATGAAGAGACGCAGGCGCAACGCATTATCCGGTCGATTTATTTTTACAAGTCTCCTTTTCATCTGCGGCATTTTGCTCTTTGCGGGCTATTCAGCCAATTTCAACGGAGGCATCTTCACAAGAGCTGCCTCTGCGATTTTTTTGCCCATGCAAAGGGGGATTGACGCCATCGGCAGTCACATCTCGGTGAACACGGAAGAGGCTAAGTCGAGATCTGCCCTGATCGAGGAGAATCAAGAGCTCAGGAGTCAACTGGCGGATGCCCAGGATCAGGTCAGTCAGCTGCAGAGACAAAAGACCCAGCTCAAGGATTTGCAGGAGCTCTATCAGCTGGATCAATCCTACGGACAGTATCCGAAGACAGCCGCGCACGTGATTGCCAGGGATTCCTCCAATTGGTTCAATTCCTTTACAATCGACAAGGGGGCTGCCGACGGAATGAAGGTCAATATGAACGTGATGGCCGGCAAGGGACTGATCGGGATCATTACGGAGGTCGGCACGCATTACGCGATAGTCGACACGATTATCAATGACGCAAGCAGTGTCTCCGCCCAGATCTCCGATAAGGGACAGAATCTGATCACTACCGGATCGCTCAAGGATATGACGGAGTCGAATGTCATCCGCATCAGTTCTCTGGAGGATCCCTCAGCCAGTGTGGCGGCAGGTGACGCTGTCGTCACCTCCAATATTTCAGACAAGTATCTGCCGGGTATTTTGATCGGCTATGTGACCAATCTGACCAACGATGCCAATAAACTCACCAGGTCCGGCAGTCTGACCCCGGCAGCGGACTTCAAGAAGCTGCGGGAGGTTTTAGTGATTACGCAGATCAAGGAGACCGGAGATCATGAATGAAACTCTCTATCAGGCGCGCCGTTTCCTTGTGACAGGGCTTATGATTTTCACATGTCTGCTTCTGCAGATGGGGGCTTTGCCTAAACTCAAGCTGGGAATTGTCATGCCGAATCTCATGGTGATTCTGACGTCGACCGCGGGCTTTATGCGCAGCCAGAAGCAGGGGATGCTCATGGGCTTTTTCTGCGGGATCGCCCTGGATTTGTTCTCCTCCCAGGTCTTTGGCTACTATGCCCTGATCTATCTTCTGATCGGCAGCTTAAACGGCCTCTTTCGCCATCTTTTTTTCGGGGATGACCTGAAGATGCCTCTGGCCATGATCGCGGCTTCTGACCTGCTCTATGGACTGATGATCTACATCAGCGCCTTCTTCCTTCACGGGAACAGAGAATTTCTGTTTTATCTTCTGAACATTATGATTCCGGAGGCTGTTTATACCGGGGTCATCTCGCTGATTCTTTATCCTCTGATTTATCGCATCTATCGCTGGATGCAGGAGGATAAGCAAAGGAGGCGCAGTCTTGGCTGATTTTTTCCAGAAAATTCGCGATCGGCTGGCCGGTTCCCGGCTGGAAATCCTGCTGACGCTGATGATGATATTCGCCGCGGTGCTTTTAGCCAGGCTTTTCTATCTGCAGATCATCCGAGGCGCTTACTATCAGAACAATTACAAGCTGCGTGTCGAGAAGACACAGTTAAAAGATGCCTCCCGGGGGAATATCTATGATCGCAACGGAAACCTCCTTGCCTATAACAAGCTGGCCTACGCCGTCACAATAGAAGATACGGCCTCCTACAAGAATGCCGCGGAGAAGAATCGGACGCTCAATGAAAAGCTGGCCGAAATTATTGAGAAATTAAAGGCAAACGGAGATCACATCAAGAATAATTTCAGCATCTTCATTGACGGGAGTGGAGAATACCAGTTTTCTGTGGAGGGAAGTGCCCTGCAGCGCTTCCGGGCCGATATCTACGGCCGATCCAATGTCAACGATCTGACCTACAATAAGAAGCTGGGTTACGACGAATCACAGGCGACCGCAAATCAGATTATGGATTACCTGATTCAAAAGCGCTTCTCCATTGACTTAAACCGCTATGACAAGGAGACGGCCTATGAAATCGCTATCCTGCGATTTGAGATGAGCCTTAACTCCTATCAGAAGTACATCGCGACAGAGATCGCCACCAATGTCTCTGACAAGACAGCCGCTTATATCAAGGAAAACGCCAAGTCCCTGCCCGGTGTTGACATCAAGGAAACGACGGTTCGCAATTACGCGGATGCAGAGGCTTTTTCATCAGTCATCGGTTATACAGGAACGATTTCCACGGAGGAATTCAATCGAAAATCCGCGGAGGATAAGACCGTCGCGATTACCGACCAGGTGGGAAAGGCCGGTCTGGAGCAGTCCATGGACGAACAACTGACCGGAAAGAAGGGGACCAAGACGGTATACGTCGATAATGTCGGAACTCCTCTGCAGGTAGGGGCCTCAAAGGACCCGGTCGCGGGCAACGACGTCTATCTGTCCATTGATAAGGATCTTCAGGTCAAGACCTACAAGCTCTTAGAGCAGGAGGTCACCGGCGTTATTCTGACCAAAATGAGCAATACCAAGAAGACCAGTACGGATCCGAACGCCGGCAATTATGCCGACAAAATTCTGCCCGTCTATGACATCTATATTCAGCTGGTCAACAATCATATGATCGATGTGGACAAGCTCAATGCGGAGGGGGCCAGTGATCTGGAGCGGGCAGTCGCCGCTAAATTTGACGATCACCTGCGTCAGAGTCTGGACAGGCTCAAGAGCCAGCTGCAGAGCGATTCGGGGCTGGCCTACCGGTCGCTGGGGGACGAGGGACAGGACTACGCCACCTATATTGTCAAAAAGCTAAAGGCGGACGCTGTCTTTAACGCGGACAAGATCGATAATAAAGACCAGATGCAGCTGCGCTGGGCCAATCAGGATCTGTCGGTCAATGACTACCTCAAGTACGCACTGAAGAAGAACTGGATTGACATCAGCAAAATCCCCGGCTTATCCAAGTATCTGGATACGGACCAGGCTTATCAGGGCCTCATCGAGTACATTTTGGGAAATCTTCAGGCAGACCAGGACTTTGCCGCCCTGTCCAGAAGGTACACCATCTTAAATGATGAGGTCTCTCCCAATGCCCTCTGCGCGATTTTATATGACCAGGGAGTTCTGCCCAGGGATGACAGTACGAGGAACGCTCTGGCGTCCGGCAGTCTCTCCGCCTATGGATTCATTCAGAGCAAGCTCCGCAGTCTGGAGATCCGGCCCGGACAGCTGGGCCTTAATCTCTCCACTGCCTCCGCAGTTGTCACCGATCCCAGGACAGGAGAGATCCTCGCCTGCGTTTCCTATCCGGGATACGACTCCAATCAGCTTGCCAACGCGACAGATTCCTCCTACTACAAGAAGCTGACCCAGTCCTCCTCGCGTCCCCTTTTTAACTACGCGACCCAGCAGAAGACGGCGCCGGGTTCTACCTTTAAGCCGGTCACAACCGTTGCCGGTATTTCCGAGGGAGTCATTACCGCCTCGACAACCATACGGGACGAGGGAGTTTTCACCAAGGTCTCAAATCATCCCAAGTGCTGGTCCTATCCCGCCTTCACACACGGGACGCTCAATGCTCAGGAGGCCATTCGCCATTCCTGCAATTATTTCTTCTATGAAGTCGGCTATCGGCTGGCGTGCAAGAGCGGAGGAGCTTACAATGATGGTGCCGGGATCAATCTGATTCAGAAATACGCGCAGATGTTTGCCCTGGACCAGAAGACCGGAGTGGAGATTCCGGAAGCGGAGTCTTCCATAGCAACGCAGTATCCGGTAATGGCGGCAATCGGTCAGTCGGACAACAACATGACAACTGTCGCTTTGGCACGCTACGCGACCGCTGTCACCAATAATGGCACGGTCTATCAGATGACCCTCCTGGATCATGTCTCCGACAGCAATGGGAACGTGATTCAGAAGTATAGCCCCACCGTCAAATCGCAAATCACGGCAGTCTCTTCCGACACCTGGAATTTTATCCATGTCGGGATGAGAGAGGTTGTGACCGACATGTCCACGATGCGGAATTTTTCGGTTCCGATCGCCGGCAAGACGGGTACGGCTCAGTCCTCGACAAGCACGGCGTCACACGGGCTTTTCATTGGATTTGCCCCCTATGACAATCCGACCGTCTGTCTGGCGGTGCGGATCCCCTACGCCTATGAGTCCTTCTACGCGGCGGATGTCTCCAGGGATATTATCGGCTGTTATCTGGGAGACGCCGCATCTAACGCGCTTGTCGGAACGGGAGCCATTCAGGCCGGAAGCAGCGGACACGGAGATTAAGAGGAGAGTTAAGGAGAATAAGATGAAGCAGACTGTCATAATCAAGAGCAGCAAATACGGAATGACCTTGTTTTTGGATGACCGGATTCCCTTTGAGGACCTGATACGCGATATCTGTCGCAAGTTCCATGACAGCAAATCCTTTTTTGGCGCCAGCTCCTTTGCCCTGGGCATTGAGGGGCGCAAGATGACAGCCAAAGAGATCCAGGTCGTCGTAGAGGCCATTGAGCTCAATTCAGAGATTCACATTTCCATGCTTCAGGAGACGGACCCTATGACTGACAAGCTCCTGGTCAAGTCCATGGAGGAAGCCAGATTATTAAATATTTACAGGAATGCCATGATTATCAACGGCAGCGTCCGCAGGGAAAAGAAGATCTCTTCCGACACCAGTGTCATTGTCCTGGGAGACCTGTCCGCCAGGGCGAGTATTCAGGCGGCCGGGAACGTCATCGTCATGGGAACCCTTTCGGGTCAGGTGACGGCGGGGTATCCGGATAATGATGACTGCTATATTGTCGCCAATCAGTTTGATAATCATGACCTGACCATTGGAAGCGTCAGCGGAAGCCCGGTGGAAGAGAAGAAGTGGTCCTTCCGCGCCAGAAAGAGCAAAAACCTGCCCAGGGCAGTCGCCGTGTTTGAGGGAGCTCTGATTATGGAGCCTCTTTCCAGCGGCCTTGTGCCCCAGTTGACCGGTCGTAAGCTCAAGGAAGAATAGGTATGTTCTCAAATTTTTTTCGAAATTATCGCTTTCGAGATTACAACTTTCGCCTCCTGATCTCGGTGGTCGCGCTGACCGTCATCGGAATCTTTGTCATCGCTTCCGCCAATCCGGATTTTTTTAGCAAGCAGCTCCTTGGTCTTGGCCTGGGTCTGCTTGTCATGCTGGTTATTTCTCTGGTCGACTATGATTTTCTCCTCAATTTTTCGCGGATCTACTATCTTTTGACCTGTCTTTCTCTTTTGGCCGTCTTCTTCTTTGGAAAGACGACGGGAGGAGCGACCCGGTGGATTCGCCTGAAGGGATTCCAATTCCAGCCCTCTGAGCTGGCTAAGGTTCTGCTTGTCCTCTACTTCGCCAAATATCTGTCCGATCACACCGAGGATATCAATGAGGGAAGAAGACTCTTCATCACCTGTTTTCTGGCAGCCGTCCCATTGATTCTGATTGTGAGAGAACCGGACTTATCTACGACGATCGTCACCTTTTTGATCATCGTCTCCATGTTGTTTATCGCGGGTTTAAGTCGTAAAATAGTAGCGACAGCTCTTGGAGTCACAGTGCCTGCCATCTCCTTACTGATCTTCTTTATCTATTGGAGAGGACCGGCCCTGGCGGCCAAGGCCGGATATCAGCTGAAGCGCATCCTGGCCTGGCTGCGTCCGAATGAGTTTCCGGAATCCTCCTATCAACAGCAGAATTCAATCATGGCCATTGCCTCAGGTATTTTCTGGGGGAAGGGAATCAATAATACTGCTGTCGACTCCGTGAAGAATGGCAACTACATCTCAGAGCCGCAGACAGACTTTATCTTTGCGGTTGCGGGGGAAGAACTGGGCTTTGTCGGTTCTCTTGTCATTGTCGGCCTGCTCTTTTTCATTGTCTATCTCTGCTTTCAGACAGGCTCTAAGGCTAAGACCCTGTCGGGGAAGCTGATCTGTGTGGGAATCGGCTCTCTGATTGGCTTTCAGAGCTTTGTCAATATCTGTGTTGTATCGGGTCTGATGCCCAATACGGGTTTGCCCCTGCCCTTTGTTTCCTATGGCTTAACATCACTTGTCACTTTGTACTTTGGCATAGGTCTGGTTCTCAATGTCGGACTGCAATCAGGCCGTCGAAGAGGAGGTTTACGGTTTTGAATATCGGATTAATCGCCCATGATGCGAAAAAAAAACTGATGCAGAACTTCTGTATTGCCTACAGGGGGATCCTTACGCAGAATGAGCTCTATGCGACAGGGACGACCGGGAGACTGATCGAAGAGGTCACAAACCTGAATATCCATAAGTATCTGGCCGGCCACCTGGGCGGAGCACAGCAGCTGGGGGCTCAGATTGAGCAAAACGAGATGGATCTGGTCATTTTTCTTCGCGACCCCCTGACAGCGAAATCCAATGAACCGGACATCAATCCCATTGTTCGCGCTTGTGACGCCAATAATATTCCCCTGGCCACCAATCTGGCGACCGCTGAACTTCTGATTAAATCACTGGATCGAGGAGACCTTGAGTGGCGTGAAATGTACAGGTAAAAAATACATCCCGGTGAAAAAATATATCGCGGCCCTTCTTCTGGTCTGCCTCTTTGTTTTTGTCGCCTGCGGGGACAAAAAGCAGGCCTCTGACTATCGGATCACAGACACATCGACGGATTACGGTCTGACTGCCTCCCGACAGGAAGCCTGTAATCTGCTCTCCGCGGGGACAGTCATTCCCCGCTTAGACGATGTGAACACGGCGACCAATTCACAGGGTTCTGCTTTTCAATCCGCTCTGGTCATCAATGAGACCAGCGGACATGTCCTCTACAGCAAGCAGGCGAACCGCAAGGCCTATCCCGCGTCCATGACCAAGGTTCTGACCTTTCTGACGGCCATGCGCTGCGGTCAGCTGTCAGATACGCTGACAGTGTCAGAGAATGCCCTGCGTGTCATGGAAGGGTCTACGATGGCCGGTCTTCGGGCCGGAGATCAGATCAGTCTGCAGGAGGCCCTCTACGCTATGATCCTTCCCTCCGGGAACGACGCGGCCATCACGATCGCCGAGGGACTGGGCGGGTCGACGGAGCATTTCGCGGAAGAGATGAATGAGACGGCCGCCTCCATCGGGGCGACGCACACGCACTATGTGACGGTCAACGGTCTTCATGATGACAATCACTACACGACCGCCAATGACATGTATCTGATCTTCCATGAGGCTTTAAAATATCCTGTTTTTCGCGATATCATCTCTTCCAAAACTCATACGGGGAGCTTTCAGTCCTCCGGAGGCCTAAAGAGGACTCTGACCTGGAAGAATACCAATCGCTACCTGCAGGGCAGTGTCCAGTCCCCATCCGATATGACGGTTGTCGGCGGCAAGACCGGAACCACGGATCAGGCAGGAGCCTGTCTGGTTTTGCTCTCAAAAAATGCCAGAGGAGAGGAGATCATCAGCATTATTTTCAAGGCTGGCAATCACGCGGCCCTCTATAAGCAGATGAACCATCTCCTGGAGGTCTACGGTCAGAACCGCTAAGAAATCCGGAACCGCAAGGAAATCAAGAATCGCAAGGATATCCAGAATCGCCAGGATATCCTGCAGAAATAAGCCGGAGAAATTCCGACGTAAATTCGAGGACAGGACAGGCCGGAAAATTTCAAGACGCATTGTACTTTGGCAGGCCATATACTATAATTTTTTCAGGGTAATACAGATCATTGATATGTATTGGAGGGGTGAATATGGTAGAAATCATTGCAGGAGTCAAGGGTACCGGGAAGACGAGACGCATGCTGGATTCTGCGGAAGAAGATGTTCGCAGTGCCGATGGGCTGGTCGTCTATATCGATAAGAGTGATCAGAGGATGTTGGAACTCAACTCCAAGATCCGCATGATCGATATGAGTCGTTACCCGGTTTCCAATTTAGACGGTTTTGTCGGTTTTCTCTGCGGAAGCCTGTCACAGAACCGGGACATACAGAAGATCTATCTGGATTCTTTTCTGGCCATCGCCCATATCACGGCAGAAGAGGATATCAGCAGGGCTGTTCATTTTCTGGAGCGTGCTTCTGACAAGTTCGATGTCGACTTCATTGTGAGTATTTCAAAGAATCCGGCCGAACTTCCCGGGGACGTGTCTGATCTCGTCTCTGATTGAAATGATTTTGAATGATACAGGAAGCGGGGGTGGCGGATGCGACCTCCGCTTTCCATATAGTAAGGCAGATAGAAAAAATGGCCAAAGTCACACGCTTTCATCGAAATTTGCAAATGAATATCGGGCTGATCGTAGGCGTCATCCTTGTTATTTACGTTCTCTTTCATCTTTTCAGCTATGTCACCAAGAAGCATGTGGCAATCTATCAGGTCAACAGCGGAACAATCTCTACCAGCAAGCACTATGAGGCACTGGCGCTCAGGAGCGAGTCCCTGGTCCAGGCAGAGGCGGACGGTCAGATATACCACTTCAAGGCCAACGAAGCTCAGGTCGGCAGTGATTCCATCGTCTATTCTCTGGATCAAAGCGGAGAGATCCAGCAGCTTTTCACACAGGCGCAGCTGAATACTTCCGCGCTCAATGAGACAGAGCAGAGACAAATCGTCAATTCTCTGAGCGACTATGTCAGGACCAAAGATGACAACCGATTCTACAAAGTCTATGATTTCAAGAATCAACTGGAGGCAAATCTCTATGATTCGCTTCAGCAGACCGTCTTCGAGACCTACAAGTCACAGATCAATGAGGCGAAGCAGAGAAATACCTTTCATACGTATCAGGCTCCCTCTCCGGGGCTTTTGATCTATGCCACAGATGGCGACGAGGGACTGAACCTTGACAACTTCACGCGTGAGTCCTTCGATACATCCAAGTTAGACTACAAGGATCTGAAAAATGTTTCCTCCGTCAAGGCGGGAGATCCTGTCTACAAACTAATCAGCTCAGAGCAGTGGAAGATGCTTGTCGAAGTCGACGATGAGATGGCCTCTCAGATCACTTCATCCTCCAATGTCCAGCTGGTTTTTGACAAGGATCAGCGGTCTGCCTGGGCCGCCGCTTCTGTCATCGAGAAATACGGGAGGAAGTACCTGGTCCTCTCCCTGGATGACTCCATGGAGCGCTATGCGGACCTGCGCTTTGTCGGAGTGACGCTCAATCTGGACCGGGCTTCCGGACTGAAAATCCCCCTTTCCGCGATCACTAAGCAATCCTTCTATAAGATTCCCAAGAGCTATTTTTTCAAGGGAGGCAACAGCAACGATCTTGGCCTGCTCCGCAAGAAGGGCAACGGCAGTGAATTCATTGTTCCGACGATTTTCGCCGAGGATGGGGAGGATTACTTCATCAACGCGGATCAGCTGAAAGAAAGCGATATCCTGATCAAACAGAACAGCAGCGAGAGCTGGCAGGTCAACAGCAAGTCTGAGGAGCTGACCGGAGTCTATCAGGTCAACAAGGGATTCGCGGAATTTAAGCCCATTGAAGTCCAGTTCCAGAACAAGGAGTTTGCCGTTGTCTCATCGACGACTTCTTACGGACTGGTTCTCTACGACCGTATTGCCCTTAACAGCAGCCAGATCAAGGAAGGGGACATGGTGCAGTAGCCAAAGAGAAGAGGAGGCAAAATGCTTGCAGAAAATTTAAAGACCGTCCGGGAAAATATCACAGAGGCCTGCAGGAGGGCCAACAGAGATCCGTCGGAGGTAACCCTGGTCGCCGTATCAAAGACCAAGCCGGAAGCAGACATTCAGGAAATTTACGGGCAGGGCGTCCGTGATTTCGGCGAGAACTACGTGCAGGAGCTGGTCGAGAAAATTGATCATCTCCCCGGGGATATCCGCTGGCATATGATTGGGCATTTGCAGCGCAACAAGGTGAAGTACCTGGCGCGAAGGGCTGACTCCATCGCCTTGATTCACTCCGTTGACACCTACCGTCTGGCTGAGGAAATCAATATCCAGGCCAAGAAGAACAAGAGAATCATCGATATTCTGGTAGAGGTCAATATTGCCGATGAGGACTCCAAATTCGGGATCAGCAGGGAGGACGCTCTGTCTTTGATCCAGGATATCGCCGGTCTTGACGGCATACATATCAGAGGACTGATGACATCCGCGCCAAATGTCAAAAACGCTGAGGAGAATCGGGCTTACTTCCGGTCGATCAAAGCCCTTGCGGTTGACATCAATTCTCGAAACATCGATAATGTGGAAATGGACATTCTATCTATGGGAATGACCAATGATTATCAGATTGCCATAGAAGAGGGTTCCACCATGGTAAGGGTGGGAACCGCGATTTTCGGAGCAAGAGACTATCACAGGAAGTCATGAGGATATGATCTGTGAGCACGCGATCATTTGAAGTGCTGCAGGCGTGATTTGGGAATGATTCATAATAATGAATAAGAGGTGAAAGATGGGCTTTTTCGATAAGATGTTAGACGCCATGAAATTATCGGATGAAGATGACGAGTACTACGATGATGACATCTATGAAGAGGATGAGAAAAGATCTGCCTCATCCTCCCGCCGCAAGAATTCCGCAAATGACGCTCCTGCCTCTGAGGAGAGCAGCAGGTCCGTGGCCGCGCATTCATCCAAAATTACGCCCATGCGGTCTGCCAGGCGGGGCAGCGTCTCAGGAATGGAAGTCTGCGTGATTAAACCGGCTGTTTTTGAGGACTCCAAAGAAGTCATCGATACGATTCTATCTGAAAAACCGGTGATCATGAATATGGAGGGACTGGATCTCTCCCTGGCCCAGCGCGTCATCGATGTTGTCAGCGGAGCCTGTCTCGCGCTGAACGGAACTTTGCAGAAGGTTTCTTCTTATATCTTTATTGTAACTCCGGCTTCTGTCGACATCTCCGGTGACCTGCAGGGGATCATGGATTCCTTCGACATTTCCGGGATTCAGACAGGATTTTAAGTGATCGTTAATTTTGGGCGCCTTGAACATTGATTCAGGGTGCTTTTTTGGAGTAAGCATGCATTATCATCGTCTTCCTGTCTCATATGAGGACAGACATTCCTATGATATTCTGATTGAAGATTCCTTCGGCGCGCTTAAGGCGGAAATTCAAAGACTGCCGAGTCACTATCAGAGGGTCTGCATTGTCACTGACTCAAATGTTTCCCAATTCTATTTGGATCAGCTGAGGCAGGAGCTTCAGGGGATCTTTCAGCAAATCGTCGTCCATATTCTTCCCGCGGGTGAGACAAGCAAAAATCTCGCATGCGCGGAAGCTGTCTATGAACAGATGATAGAGGCCCGTTTTGATCGCCACGACCTTCTGATTGCTCTTGGGGGAGGAGTCGTCGGAGATCTGACCGGTTTTGTCGCCGCGACTTATATGCGGGGAATTGACTACATACAGATCCCGACCAGTCTTCTGGCTCAGGTCGATTCCTCTGTCGGAGGCAAAACGGGGATTGATTTTCGAGCCTATAAGAATATGGTAGGAGCCTTTAAGATGCCTGTCCTGGTCTATATGAATATCAGCTGTCTTAAGACGCTTGATCCCCTTCAGTTTACCTGTGGAATGGGAGAGGTGATCAAATACGGCTTTATTCAGGACAAGGGTTTCTATCGGTGGCTTCAGACCAACGTCAAGCGTATTATGAGTCGGGATCTGCCAGCTCTGGCTCAAATGGTCTATACCTCCGCGGATATCAAGAGAAGAATCTGTCAACTGGATCCGAGAGAAGAGGGGATCCGGTCCCATCTCAATTTCGGACATACCATCGGTCATGCTGTAGAGAAGCTTTCCTCTTTTCGGCTCTATCACGGACAATGTGTTTCGATCGGGTCTGCCGCGGCTCTTTATCTGTCCCATAAGCTGGGAAAAATAAGCACTGCGGATCTCAAAGAGGGGATTCAGACTCTGACAGACTTCGGATTGCCTGTATCTGTTGATCCGGGGGACTTTCCGCAGATGACGACGGACAATATTCTGCTCGCCTCAAAGTCCGACAAAAAAATGCAGGGAGACCGAATCCGCTTTGTCATCCTGGACGCGATCGGACAGGCAGATACCTATCTGGATTTTGTCGATGATGATCTGCGAGAGGCGATTGATTTTATTCGCGCGTGATGAGAGTAGACGTGATGGGAGTAGATATGGCGCATTCCGAAAGGACAATAAATTCCATAATCTGGCGGCTGACCGGTGGTCTTTTTATCATTTTTCTCGTCGTCTTCGATCACTGGACCAAAGGACTGGCGCTTGTTAGACTTAGATCAGGAGATCTCGATTTGATCCCGGGAATACTGAAATTGCACTATTTGCAAAATACCGGCGCAGCCTTCTCCATCCTGGAGGGACAGCAGAGCTTTTTCCTGCTTCTGACGCCGCTTTTGATTCTGTGTATTGTTGTTTTTGCTCTGACGACACCGCCTTCAAAAAAATTTTTGCCCTTACATATCACCTATTGTTTTCTGATTTCCGGAGCCATCGGTAACTTCATTGACCGTGTCGTTCAGGGCTATGTTACAGACTTCATTTATTTCTATCTGATCGATTTTCCTGTCTTTAATGTGGCGGATATCTATGTGACGATATCAATGATCACCCTGATCCTCCTGGTTCTTTTTGCCTATCGGGATGAGGAGCTGGAAGAGATTCTTCCCTGGAAGAGATGGGGCTTAAAGCGGAAAAAATAAAGGCATAAGGGATGGTAGGAATGGAAACAGAAAATTGCCGGCATTGTCAGGAATCGCCAGCAATTCGCGGATCAACCGGCAATGTCATTGACAGATATTCGCAGATCAACCGGCAATTCTATTGATAGATGTGGGATGAAACATGCAGGAATTCAAACTAAACTGCACAGGAGAAGAGAGTGGGCTGCGAATTGACCGCTATCTGGCGGATCATCTGGACGGACAGTCCAGAAACAGTATTCAGAAATTGATCGAAGAGGGGCTTGTTTTGGTCAATGGAAACACCTGCAGAGCCAGCTACAAGCTGCAGGAGAAAGACCAGATCTTTGTTTCCGTTCCAGACGCTGTTTTGACGGAGCTTCGGCCGGAGAGGATTCCCCTGGATATTCTCTATGAGGACGATCAGCTCCTGATTGTCAATAAGCCCAAGGAAATGGTGGTGCACCCCGCTCCCGGACACAATACGGGAACCCTGGTCAACGCCATTATGTACCACTGCGGAAAAGAACTCTCCGGAATCAACGGAGAAATCCGCCCGGGGATTGTTCACCGGATTGACATGAATACGACCGGCTCTCTGATTGTATGCAAAACAGACGCTGCCCATCGCTTCATCGCGAGCCAAATCAAAGAACACTCGGTTCATCGCGTCTATCGCGCGATTGTATACGGACATCTCAATCCGACAGAGGGAACCATTCGTACAAGCATAGGCAGGGATCCCAGGGATCGGAAGAAAATGTCTGTCGACGTGAAAAACGGACGGCAGGCTATAACGCATTACCGTGAACTGGCCCGCCTCAGGAACAATTTCTCTTATGTAGAATTTGAGCTTGAGACGGGAAGGACCCATCAGATTCGTGTCCACATGGCCTCTATTGGCCATCCGATTCTCGGCGACCAGGTCTACGGGCCAAAGAAAAGCCCCTATCATCTGGACGGACAGACCCTGCACGCCATGACGATCGGATTTGTACATCCGACAAGCAAAAGGTATGTGGAATTCACAGCTCCCCTGCCGGAATATTTTCAACATCTCCTGGCGATCCTGGGAGAAGAATGACCGGTTTAAAAGAAGAGGACCGGAGTGAAAAGAAGATGGCCGATATCAGTGAAGATAGCTGTCATCAACTGAAGATGACCGGTATCAGCTGAAGATGACCGGTATTAGTAGAAGATGATCGATATCAGCAGAAAAATCCAGGCCTGCGGATTAAGCCTGATGATTGGGATTGATATCTTTTCGATTGAAGTCAACTGCATTGGCGGCCTGACGCTTGTGCTCATCCTCAATTGCCGCGTAGTAATCGATGGTTGTGTTGATATTCTCATGCCCGAGGACGTCCGCGACCAGCCGGATATCACCTGTCTCCCGATAGAGGGCTGTTCCATAGGTTGAGCGAAGTTTGTGTGGCGTAATGTGTTTGCCCGGGACGGCGATTCTGGCGTATTTTTTGACCAGTTTCTCGATGGCGTCGACGGAGATCCGCTTGCCCTGCAGAGAGTAGAAGAGGGCCTGCTGATGGCCTTCCAGAGGACTGATGGTCTGCCGCTCCCCCTCAATATAATCAGACAGGGTTGAATGAACCGGTTTCCCGAAATAGATGATGTCCTGTCCCCCTCCCTTGCGTACAATGACAAGGCTGTTTTCTATCAGATTGACGTCATTTAAGTCCAGGCCCCGGCATTCCGACACACGCATACCGGTATTTAATAAAATTGTCAAAATAGCCAGATCTCTCTGCTGTGTTTTCAGGCAGTATTTCCGCTGACGGTCTGACATCTGCTGGTTGCCGATTGTAATGGCATTTAAGATGTCCTGCACCTCATAGTTATTCATGCGGATGATATTCTTGTCCTTCTTGAGTCTGGGCATCGCCACAAGGGCTGTCGGATCCTCCGAAATATGCTTGTGAATCAGCTGATATTTATACATGCCGCGCAGGGCAGACATCTTGCGGGCAATGGCTTTCTTGCCATTTTCATGGTATTCCCCATCCACGTTAAGACTTAAATAGCGCTGGTACTCGAGGATATCCTCAGATTGAATCTGCTTTAGGATTTCCAGTTTCATTGACTTTGGATCGATATCCTTTAGCTGGGGATTTTTCTCCCGCAGAAATCGCAGAAAGGTCAGCAGGTCGTAGGAATAAGAAATCAGTGTGGAGGTCTGTGTCGTAAGCTCCTTGGAGTAGATAAAATCAACGCAGAAGTCCGGAAGCTGATCCAGAAGGCTGCGCAGCTTCAGAGTCTGTTTCTTTTGTTTGTCCTTGTAGTATTCAGAGTCCCGAGCCATGGTATCTTGTATATTCCTCCTCAAGCAGACATATCATGCGGAAAAACAGATATTTATCCGCTAAATTGATAGAGATAGTCTACTCCTCTTTCAGAACCCTGTCAATCACCGAGATTAAGCATTTTAGGATTTGTATCACAGAAACAAACTTAACTATTTGGGACTTGCCATGTATCAGATCACTATCCATTACTTGCCTACTACATCCCCTTATTTTTATAACATAGCTATCAATCTTAAATTTCCCGAAGGCCTTCGGATTTTTAATCTCTATTGAACCTCAGCATAGACCGGTACGACCAGAGACATTCCGGAATAAATATTCTGACTGGTCAAGTGATTGGTCTCGATGACCTTGTTCACGTATTGGTGGCGGCTTACCGATGGATCCTTCTTATACTGATCAGCCAGCTTATAGAGCGTGTCGCCCGGATTGATCTCAATGGACCGATAACACTCCTGATAGGTCTTCTCCTGTGACGCCGACGCAGTCATGGGCCGGTTCAGGAAAAAAATCGCGAGCAGGGCGATGACGATTAAGACAAGGGATATCGCCAGCTCAACTCTGGTCTTATGCCGCTGTCTGGATGATCTGCTCCCTGCCCGGCCGCTTCTTCTATTTCTATCAATGATACGCTCTTCCTTGGTCCCATATCCGCTAAAACGATTGGTCATCATCTTCTGTTCTCCCGTGTTCGATTATCTGTTCAGAACAACTGTTCGATTCACATCATATCAAACAGTTGTTCGGGTGTCAAGCATTTATCGAACATATTTTTGCGAATATGTGTTTGCTTTTTAAAAAGAGCTTTTCTATAATAGAAGTAACTTCATTCCAGAGGATTTCCGACCGCATCAGAGACCAGGGGCTTTCCTGCGGCGATTTCTTTGACAGAATGATGTAAGCGGAATTTGATTTTGGAGGTGTTGGAGCTATGTCCTATGGCAAGATCACAGAGAAGCAGATGCAGATTTTGGAGTACATTAAGAATGAGATTTTAAGCTCCGGCTACCCTCCCACAGTTCGCGAGATCTGTGACGCGGTCGGTCTCAAGTCCACCTCTTCTGTCTTCGCCCACCTGGAGAAGCTTGAGAATAACGGCTATATTCGCCGTGATCCGACCAAGCCCAGAGCAATTGAGGTGGTCGATGATAATTTCAACCTGACCCGCAGAGAGGTCGTCAATATTCCCATGCTCGGACAGGTGGCTGCCGGTCAGCCTCTTTTGGCTGTTGAGAATATCAGCAATTATTTTCCTATTCCGGCAGAGTTCATCCCCAAGGAGCAGACCTTTATGCTCAAGGTCAAGGGGGAATCCATGATCAATGTCGGCATCTTCGATGGAGATTTTATCATGGTCGAGAAGCGACCGACCGCCCGCAACGGGGAGATTGTTGTCGCTCTTGTCGATGATTCCGCCACGGTTAAGACCTTCTACAAGGAAGACGGGCATATTCGTCTGCAGCCGGAGAATGACGATATGGACCCCATTCTTGTCCCAGACTGTCAGATCCTCGGTAAGGTTTTCGGCGTATTGAGACTCTATTGATCCGGCTTTCGATGGTAACCGAAACCGGTTTATTCCATTTCATTATGACTTTTACCAATGCTCATACATCTTTCCGAAAAATTCAGGCCCTCTGAGAATCTATCTCAGAGGGCCTGATTACGACAAGCACATGCTTGCGGAACATGTATATGACTGTCACAAAACGGGATACCGCGCTTGAAGCTGTCCTTCGGCGAACCAGAGCGGGCGATAGAGGAAAAAGAACAGGAAGTCGCGCCTTCTACTCATCTTCTGCCTGGCCCTTCTTTGAGATACGATATTTTATGATAATAATTACGATACTTAATGGTAGATAGGTTAGCCAGAAGGTCATTATTGTATAGCCTGATATGAATGACCAGAAACTTATAGTCATTCTTGTAAAATAGCTAACCAAAATGAATCCGATAATCTGTGCACACAAAACAAGCAATATACGTCCTATCAGCTTCTTAAATTCAGCTTTCACATCCATCAATGACCATTCCCCCATCGCTTACTAAATGTCCAAGATCCTACACATTGCGTTCGTGCCCGGTCCAAATAATATCTATTTTCATAGCGTCTATATCTCTTACCAGCAAGTTGCGATGAATAAATATCAGTCGTAACATACAAATAATTTGGTAGAACATTTACACCACCACCTCCTGCTCCAGCAATTGCGGCTATAACTATTTTAGTAGCTACAGCAAAAGGCATCATGGGAGTTACAGCCATTATTGCTGTAGCAACTATTCCGATAGTGAGTTTTTTCCCTAATAATGAAATTTCAGATTTTTCGGTCCGGATATACCTTGCCGATCTGAAATATGGAGTAATTTGCGGCTTATTTTCGATAACATCTACAGATATCTTATAGCTATCTGTTTCGCCATTTGCTTTTGTTTCAGCACAGATTACTCCATTACTAGTAATTTTACTATGGATAGTTGAAATAAACCTATTCTCACCATTTTCAATTTTATATATTTTACTGTCAATTGTATCTCCATTGAAGTGCTCTGATATAAAATAGAGCCCGTCATCCCGCGATTCCGTGTACTCTATACTTGAGTTATCTTGATTTACGAACACATTAGTTTCATTATAATTGTACGAAATCGTACTGCCTGCTGCATATGAAGGAAAAACTGTAGCAAAAAGAATAAAAATTACTGAACAAGCACTTATCCATCTTCTTAAATATTTCATATACTAGCCTCCTATTAAAAAATAAGAAACAAATCAAAAATGTATAGCACAGTACTCTTTAGTTGCGAAAAAATATATCTAATTTCCTTTGAAGCAGTTAATATAGATTACTTGATTTTATATCACTCCCTTTTTTGTATGTATATGTTAATTACCGCGCTTTCTACTCATCTTTTGTTTTTCCCTTTTTTGAGATACGATATCTTATGATAATAATTACGATACTTAATGGTAGATAGGTTAGCCAGAAGGTCATTATGGTATAGTCTGTCATAAGTGACCAGATACTCCTAGTCATTCCCGTAAAATATTTAATCAAATAGAATCCGACAATCTGTGCGCATAAAATAAGCAATATACGTCCTATTAGCTTCTTTAACTCAGCTTTTACATCCATCAATGACCATTCCCCCATCGCTTACTAAATGTCCAGGATCCTACACATTGTGTTTGTGTGAAGCAGTTAATGTAGATTAATTGATTTTATATCACTCCCCTTTCTTTATATGTGAATTACTGATATAAATATCTCTTTATCAAAAAATAACATCTCAAATAAAAATAATCAAGAGGGTTTGAAAAAAGAATGAACATTTATCGAAGAGATCATAAACTGTCATGTGCTAGGTGCTATAAGTTAGTTGAAGAGATTATGGGAAAACCTATTTCGAACAAGGTCCTGTCACAAATCCTCAATTTCAACCTCTCTCCCATCGGTCCAGATCCGCTCCAGGTCGTAGAAGAGACGGTCCTCCTCAGAGAAGATGTGGACGATGAAATCCCCATAATCCATCAGAATCCAGGTGGAATTGCGGTTTCCCTCGACCTTGGGCTGAGCCATGCCGATTTCTCTCATCTTCTGTCCGACAGAATCCTCCATGGCCTGCAGCTGGCTCTGATTGCTGCCGCTTGCCACGATAAAATAGTCGGCAATGGTAGAGATACCGCGAATATCAATGATACGGATATCCTCTGCCTTTTTCGCTTCCAAAGCCTGAAATGCCACTTTTACCTGCTCTTCTATTGTCATGATTGAAATCTCCTTGTCTGAATGATGTCTCGATAGGAATCGAGAGTCTGTCTGCTGCTTACATCGATCTCTGCCCCGGATGCCTCCAGAAACGCGATGGTATCCTCCAGAATCAGAGTCACTGCCAGGTCCAGGTCGTAAAAGGCAAGCTGTCTGATGTCGGACAGGTGAGGAGCCCGGTCCCGTCCCGGCTCAATATAGTCGGCCACAAAGATGATCTTGTCTAAAAGCCCCATGGCAGGACTTCCGGTCGTGTGCAGGCGAATGGCCCGAAGGACAGCCGGGTCCTGCACTCCATAGATCTCCTCGGCAAAAAGAGCGCCAACCTTCGCGTGAAGCAGCTGAGGTGCCTTCTCTTCTCCCGGACTGATCAAAAGCCCGCGCTTTTTGGCGATTTCTATCAGCTGATCATTGGACAGGTATTTGGCACAGTCATGCAGAAGCCCCGCGATCTGCGCTCTTGTCATGGGGTAGCTGTGGGCCATGGACAGAGCGCATGCCGTGTGCATAACTCCCAGGGTATGAGCATAGCGATGGGGACTGAGCAGGCCTTGCAGAGACTTCTCAATGGCCACGATATCATACCCTGTGACGTTCTGGTAGAGAGCGTGTGTTCGGATGTAATCGACAACCTTAGACGGCGTATAAGCAGAGATATCCTCTTTTTCTGCGACCATCCGGCGAATCTGTGTCGAGGAGATGTCCATCTGCCCGCAGTCAAGAATATGAAAGGAGCCCTGATATGTGTCAGACAGCCGCTTGATCTTTTCCTGTAAATCTTTCCGGCGCAGCCTGCTCTCTTCCACCTGGAAGCTTTCTGCCTGGAGACTTCTCAACTGGTTTTTTCCTGTCCGTGAACTTTCCAATTGAGAACTTCCTGTCCCAGAACTTTTCGGGGCCTTTGCCGGTCCGGCGCCGTGAGAAAGTCCAGCCTGGGATTTTGTCCCGGCAAAAGAATCCTGCGCCCCTGTGGCAGCTCCCGTTTCCTTCTCTACTCTTCTGGTCAGCGCGGCCGCCTGGTCCCGGCTGATCTGCTGCGAAACAGTGATCGCGTGCAGGGTTTCTTCCGGACTTCGGCAGGCAATGAGAATGGTCGCCATGGCACAGATCCGCTCCGGGTGGACCCAGCTGAAGAAGAGGTCCAAAGAATCCTCTCCAATGATGTAATAGAAGCTGTCGTCAGAAAAACGCTGACGCAATTCCTTCAGACTGAGATAGGTGTAGGATTTCCCGGACCGGCGAATCTCCAGGTCGCTGACCTTTACCCCTCGCATTCCCTGAACCGCCAGTTGACACATGTGAAGGCGGTCATAGCGCCCAAGAGAATCTGTAATCCCTTTGTGGGGCGACTCCCCTGTCGGCATCAGCCAGACCTCGTCCAGGTCAAACTGCTCTCTGGCCTGACGGATGATATTCAGATGGCCATTGTGAATGGGATTGAAGGTTCCTCCCATAATTCCAATCCTGCGCGTCATACATGACTCCGATCTGAAGACTTCTTCTCCGCGACAACAGCCGGTTGCTCTGTCCAAATTTGTGATAACAGGAATCTCATCCTGTCAGTCAGCTGATATTCACCTGGGCAGCTCAATCTTTGGCTTTTTGGCCGGGCGGTAGAGAATGATGATTTTTCCGATTACCCTCACGACAAGAGAGTGACTCCTTTCCGCCAGGATATTGGCAAGCTCCTTGGGGTCATCGAAGCAGTTCTTTAACACGTGAATTTTGATCAGCTCTCTGGCCTCCAGGGCCTCATCAACAGAGTTTACAATTTCCGGGGTTACTGAAGATTTGCCGATCTGCAGGATTGCGTTCAGAGGGTTCGCCATGGAGGACAGATAGGCCCTCTGCTTGTTGGTCAATGTCAGCATAGTCACTCCTTATAGTAGTCAAATGTCAGCCCATACATGCGAACCGTATCTCCGTCCTTAATTCCCTTGGACTCAAGATCCTTGAGGATCCCCTCTTTCTTCAGGAACTGCTGGAAGAAGACGAAACCGCGCTCTGACTCGAGATTCGTGTAACCGAGCATTTTGTCAATCTTTGGCCCCTCAACGACATACTCTCCGTCCGCGTTGATCTCAATACTGTAGGGCTCGTCTGCGCGTATCAGGTCGTTGGGGTCGAACTCAGCATCGTAGACGACAGGTTCTTTGGGGAGGGAGGATAAGAGCTCTGATACCCTGTAGAGCAGTTCTTTTACACCCCGGCCTGTCACAGCGGAGATTCCATACACTTCGATTCCTTCCGAAGAAAATGCCTCCCGCAATCTAGTCAGAACCTCTTCTCCGCCATCCGGGCAGAGGTCCAGCTTGTTGGCGGCAATGATCTGAGGTTTCTTAAGCAGCTTAGAATGATAGGATTCCAGCTCATGGTTGATGGCCCTGATATCTTCGACCGGATCCCGCCCCTCCACAGAGGCCGCATCGACAAGGTGGACAATCAGCTTGGTCCGTTCGATATGACGAAGGAACTGGTGACCCAGCCCCAGTCCCTCAGAGGCTCCCTCAATCAGACCCGGAATATCAGCGATCACGAAACCGGAGGCCCCCTCCAGATCGACGACGCCCAAATTAGGATTTAGGGTGGTGAAATGGTAGTTGGCGATCTTGGGCCGGGCATTGGTCGCCCGGCTTAAGAATGTGGATTTGCCCACATTTGGGAATCCGACCAGGCCGACGTCTGCAATTACTTTGAGCTCCAGGATCACTTCAATTTCAACGGCATCCTGTCCTGGCTTGGCGAATTTGGGCGCCTGCATGGTAGATGTGGCAAAATGCATATTGCCAAGTCCGCCATTTCCGCCCCTCAGAACGACCATACGCCGGTTATCTCCGGACATGTCCGCAATCACCTGTCCGGTCTCCGCAGACTTGACAATGGTGCCCTCGGGAACCTTGAGGACAATGTCCTGTCCATTCCTGCCGTGGCACCGCCTCTTGCCGCCCTCTTCTCCGTTGCCGGCCGCAAACTTGTGTCTGTGACGATAATTGTAGAGAGTGTTCATTCCGTCATCCACCTCAAAGATGACGTCTCCCCCCTTGCCTCCGTCGCCGCCGTCAGGCCCTCCGTCGGGTACGAACTTCTCTCTGCGAAAACTGACATGCCCGTCTCCCCCCTTGCCGGAAGCGATCCATATCTTAGCGCGATCTGCAAACATAATTATCCTCCACTTATCCAAGGGAATCGAGGAATCTTATCTTATGAGATTCCCTGATCCCCATAAAGCGTCAATCACTGCACCGTGCAGGAGCATCATAGCCTATCCGACCGGATAGAACAAGAAAGTCCTGAAAGAAAAAACCACCCCGGATCGCATCTGCAAACTCCAGGCAAGTGCAAAACAGGGTGGTTGATTTTATTCTGACAAAAATGCCCCTTTATTCCGCGTCCGCAACGGGATAGACAGAAGCGACCTTCTTGTCTCTTCCCTTGCGCTCGAAGCGAAGCACACCGTCAACCTTGGCGAAAAGAGTGTCATCGCCGCCAATCCCGACATTCAAGCCCGGATGGATCCTGGTGCCGCGCTGTCTGTACAGAATATTCCCGGCCTTTACATGCTGTCCGTCCGCCCTCTTGGCGCCCAGTCTCTTGGACTCGGAATCTCTACCGTTCTTGGTAGAACCCATTCCCTTTTTATGAGCGAAGAACTGAAGATTCATCTCTAACATGGATCACACCTCCTGTGTGTTAAATGAGACATAGGTCTCACCATAGCTGTCTATAATTTTTCGGATACCCAGAATCATGGTTTCCATCAACAAATGACTGTCATGGGATACGGTATCTTCAAACTGAAAATCAATCATGCCCCGGCCAGGGTCCTCTCCGATAGAGAAGTGATCCTCAGTAAAGGTCTCAATCGCATTGATGGTATTGAGCACAAGCGCCGAAACCGCTGCACAGACGACATCATCTGTGTCGGCGTAGCCCGCATGCCCCAGCAGATAGAGTCTGCGAAACTCGCCCTTTTCCTTTGTGACAGTAACAGAAATCATGGCAGTCAGCCATTGATCTTGTCGATCTTAACCTGCGTGAATGACTGTCTGTGACCATTTTTCTTGTGGTAGCCGGTCTTTCTCTTGAACTTGTAGACAATCACCTTACGAGCGCGTCCGTTGCGAACGACAGAGGCCTCCACGCTGGCGCCGTCAACTGTAGGACTGCCAACCTTTAGCCCGTCATTGCTGACTGCTAAAACCTGGTCGAAGGTCACCTTCTCGCCCTCCTCGGCACCGAGCTTCTCAATGCTGATGACGTCTCCCTCAGATACCTTGTACTGCTTACCACCGGTAGCAATAATTGCGTACATGTCTGTACCTCCTCAACATACGCCAGTTTTGGTGTCCCGGGACCATCCCGGAATCTTCATACCTAACTGCGCGACATACCCGATTATATTAGCATCACAGAAAATCGCTGTCAAGCTGGCAGTCGATCTGATCGCAGACAGGTGGCCGATGGATCCGATCATAGAGTGGACTGCAACCGAACTTACGAATCGACTAACGGACGATTCGGTAGTAGATGCGGCTTGTAAGGAAGAAAATCAGCAGGTAGACCAGGGCGAATATCCCTGTCACAATTCCAAGTCGAATCATGTAGTAGGTCATATTGCTCACGCCAAAGAGGATCAGAATGTTGGACATGATCTTACCGGCCGCAAGGCAGTGAACGATTGCCACCGCAAGAGGGGCGAAGAAAAGCCATACGATCTGACTGGCCGCGGTTCTGCGGATCAGGGCATCCGGGAGTCCCACCTGTTTCATGATCTGATACTTTTCGCGGTCCTCATAGGCCTCGTTGACCTGCTTGTAATAGGTGACAAGAACCGTTCCGATCAAGAAAACCAGGCCGACCACAAGCCCCAGGAAGAGGAAGCCTCCGTTGAGGGAATAGACTTCATTTCTCGCCTCTGTTTCATTGATTGCCACAAAGTTATCGTGATTCATACTCTTAACTGCCCGGTTTAGAGCCTCGGATTGATCGGCTGCATTCCAAGCGTAATAGGAATTTGTAATTGTCCCCATCCCCATTTCGTCAGGCGCCTGCAGCAGGTCAGATACCTCCAGCATGGTTTTTTGATCCGGCAGAACCAAAAAGATATAGTCCACATTGAAGTTAGACGAAACCATGGTCTTTCCCTTGCTGAGCTGGTAGGTCTTATCCCCTATCTTCAAGCTCTTGATGTTTGACACGCTGTCCCGGTTACTATAGATCAAAGCCTGTCCCTGACTGAGTTTGACATCAGTTCCAAAATACCGGTTATATTCGTCAAGACTTCCCAAAACGGCAAAGCCGGTCTTAAAGCCGTCTTTGGGATTCATCAGATCCTTCTCTTTCCTGGAAACATACTTTATCTCCTGACTGGAATATAAGACGGCACTTGTCAATTGGGTAATACTGATTCCGTCCTTGACCTTCGTATAGGCTTCTGTCGTCTGACGGGCTTTCTCCTCTACTTCGCCTGCCCATTGTTGAAGCTCATCCGTACTTGGAGACTGTTCCGTATTTTGAATGGAGTAGAGCTCATAGTAGCGGTTATGCAGGAGTCCATCTACCGTTTTCTCCATGTTGGAGTACATGACAAAGACCGTTGACAGGGTCAGAATGACCCCGCAGGCCATAATCGCCATCGAGGCAAGCCCGACCGCGTGAGACTTCATGCGGTAGAGAAGACCTGAAATGTTTAGAAAATTCCTGGCCTTATAGTAAGACTTCCTCTTTCGCCGGTACTTGAGATAGATCACAGAAAAAGAGATAAAGAGGCAGTAGGTAGCCAGGGCAACCGCCAGAACAGCAAAGACGATTTTGCTTATGGCGGATAAGAGCCCTTCTACATGCATGGCCTGATAATAGCCATAGCTTAAGGCAGCCAGACCGATAACCAGGAGCACCCAGTTGGATCTCGGTTCCTTTTCACCTTTCTTCTCTCCTGTCAACAGGGCAAGAGGAGCCTTGGAGCGGATCTTGCTGCAGTTGATGACAAAGAGGACAAAAAAGAAGGCCAGCTCGAATCCCGCCGTCATAAGAAAGGCCTGTGCGGAGAATGGGTAGTTCATCAGCTTGACCCCGGAATCATGGAGCAGCTCATTGAGTCCGGCAAAGATCAGCTTGCCGAAGATGAAGCCACCAATGGTGCTGATTATGGTCATAAAAGCAAAGAGAATCAAGAGCTCGATGAAGAGGATTCGGCGGATATGCCGTTTCTCCAGGCCCAGAATGGAATAGAGGGCCAGCTCCTGCTTCCTTCGACTCATGAGAAAGCGATTGGAATAGAGGACAAAAACACCGGCCAGAATCAAGATCAGCCAAGACCCGTATTGAATGAAAGTGATCAGGTCTTTATGCCTGGTCAGAACATATTGATTGGACTGCAGGGACACCATGACATTGTAGAGAAGAAACATAATGCCGTTGGAAATGACAAAGGGAATATTGACCAGGCGGTTTGCCCGGATGTTTTTGAGAGCGAAACGGGCTGCGATGGTAGTCATGCCAGCACCTTCTTTCTGAGGACTGTCTGGGCCTGATGGATGCGCTCCATAAAGGCCTCCTGATCTTCCTCCCCCCGGTAGAGCTCATGGAAGACAATCCCATCCTTGATAAAGAGAACCCGCCTGGCGTAAGAAGCTGAGCGCAGGGAGTGGGTTACCATGAGGATGGTCTGAGCATTTTCATTGATTCTGGTAAAGAGTCTCATGATCGCGTCAGCAGAAGCGGAATCCAGGCTTCCGGTCGGCTCGTCTGCAAGGAGCAGGGCTGGCTTTGTAATGATCGCTCTTGCCGTGGCAATGCGCTGTTTCTGGCCGCCGGAAATCTCATAGGGATATTTGTCTACAAAATCTCCGATCATGAGCTGATCCTGAATCTCCGCCAGGCGGCTTTTCATCTCCTCTGCCCTGACGCCTGAGAGAACCAGGGGAAGATAGATATTGTCCCGGTTGGTAAACTGATCCAGGAGGTTAAAGGTCTGGAAGACAAATCCGAGCTCATTGCGACGGAAGGCGGCGATGTCCTTCTCCTTGAGATGGGCCAGATTCTGTCCCTCGAGGATAATACTGCCGGACGTGGGCTGGTCTAAGGTGGCAACCAGATTTAAAAGAGTCGTTTTCCCGGATCCGGACTCGCCCATAATCGCGATGAACTCGCCCTCGTCGACGGAGAAATTGACCCCCTTCAGGGCCTGGGTCTCGATGCCTCTGGACCGGTAGGTCTTCTTTACATCCTGCAGCTCCAGTATTTTCATGGGATACCTCCTCTGATATCGTTTCAATCTCATTTCGGTCTGATGTGTGCGCTCAAAAATCAGAAGGATCGTTTCGATCGATCATCCGATTCGCTATCATCATAGACCTATCCGGTCGGGCAGGCATTTATATAAAATAACAGCTTCCTTACAGACCTGTAAGGAAGCTGTGAAAATCCTCTCTTACCCGGCCAAATGCCTGAGGAAATGATATGGGCAGCTTGCTTTTTCTCTCACGAGGCGAAAGATAGATCCGAGCAAGGCAAAAGATGGATCCGATCAAGACGAAAGGTGGATCCGATCAAGGCGAAAGGTGGATTCGATCCATGGAAAAGCTGGATTGAATCAGGGAAAGAGCACTGTAAAACAGCTCCCCTCTCCCACTTTGGATTCGACAGCAATTTTAAGCGATAATTTCCTGGCAATCGTGTCTACAAGAAAGAGTCCCAGACCGGAGGACTTATCTGTTGCGCGTCCGTTAAAACCGGAATAGCCCCTGTCGAAGATTTTGGGCAGGTCCTGTGCGGGAATCCCGGCGCCGGTGTCTTCAACTAGCAAGGCTTTCTTGCCCAGATCATAGCGAATCAAGATCTTTCCCCCGCGCGTGTACTTGACCGCGTTTGAGATGAGCTGCTCCACAAGAACAGACAAACTGCGGGCATCGGACAGAACATAGGCGGACCTGGGAATGTCAATCTCAATCCGATCGTCGTTTTCCACGAAAAGGAGAGAGTAGCGCTTTAAAATCTCTGTCACAAGCGGCT
Organism: Shuttleworthella sp. MSX8B; assembly: GCF_000524295.1. NCBI lineage: Bacteria > Bacillati > Bacillota > Clostridia > Lachnospirales > Lachnospiraceae > Shuttleworthella > Shuttleworthella sp. MSX8B. The sequence continues at coordinate 50,275 of NZ_JAQT01000009.1, read as the reverse complement.
TCAGCTTCACCCTGGTCAGATCCATGTCATTGGAATCTTGCATAAGCTTCAGATAGGACATGGCCATATTGGCGTATCCGTTGATCTCCATCAGGCGGGATTTGATTCGAATGGCGTTGCTGTCACAGGACATAGAATCGGATTCCAGAAGCAGGGAGGCTGCTGTGATCGGCGTCTTCATCTGGTGCATCCAGAGAAGGAAATAGTCCTCCAGATCTTTCTGCCTCTGCAGGGTCTCCTCTTCCAATTGACGCTTTTCTTTCGTAATCCTCTCCAGTTCCCTGCTCAAGTCCGTCCGGCGTCTGACATGATAGCTGGCAAAGACAAGGTAAATCAGCCAGGAGAAGACAATAATCTGTATGCAGAGAATCATATAAGAGTTCTCCATTCCGCCAAGCATAGAAATGGTGGCAAGGAGAATTACAACCAAAAGCAAGCTTGTCGTGACCGGAAGAATTTCACGGAGAAAATCGAGGATTTCTTTCTTGTCAGGCATTATGTTTCCTCCGACAGGCAGTAGCCGATTCCCTTTTTGGTTTCGATCAGATTTTCCAGGCCGATTTCCCTTAATTTTTTGCGGAGTCTGGAGATATTGACCGCCAGGGTGTTGTCGTCAATAAAGTTCTCGCTCTGCCAGCAGTGGTCGATCAGGGCTTCCCGGCTGATCACCTTTCCCCGGCCGACAAAGAGGGGTTCTAAGATCAAAAGCTCTGTCCGGGTCAGATCCAGCTGTCGATCCCGAAAGTAAATCGCGGTCTTGGCAAGGTCCAGTTTCACCCCATTCCAGACGAGCTCATTGGCATTTTGCCCGAACTCGTAGGATCGACGGAGAAGGGCGTCGATCTTGGCGCGCACCACTTCTAGGGAGACCGGCTTGGTCACATAGTCGTCCGCCCCCATCTGCATGCCCTGGATCAGATCCATATCATCAGACTTAGAGCTCAGAATTAATATGGGCAGAGTCGAGAAGGCGCGGATCTGCTGACACCAGTAGAAACCGTTATAAGAGGGGAGCACGACATCCATGATGACCAGATCCGGCGCCGCTTCCCTGACCTCCTGGGCAACCCTGGTGAAATCGCGGACACATGTCACCTTATGGCCCCAGCTGGTCAGATATTCTTCCAGAGACTTAGCGATGATCTCATCGTCCTCGACAAGAAATAAATTCATATCAGATCATTCCTTCCCATATTCCATGACCGTCTTTGCGGTCGTCTCGCTGTCATGAGCGCAAGCCGGCTTCTATATAAAATGCAGGGTTTTTCCCCGAGCGTAAGCAGTTTTTTCGTCCCGAGCGTAAGCAGTCCAGTTGATGCGGGCCCACAAATCGCATTATGATGAGAGAATCTGCTTTAATGACGCGTATTTCTTCTGCCTGGTTATCTCCACCAGGCCCAAAGCGGTGACGTCAACCAGACTCACCCCCTGGGGATCCCTCTTGCAGCAGGAGGACAAATGTTCCATCACCCGGGTCAGATCTCTCTTGTCTCTCATATTGATAAAATCAATGATGATAATTCCCGACAGATTTCGAAGCCGCATCTGTCGGGCGATCTCCTCCGCCGCCTGAAGATTGCAGGTCAGGACGGCGTCCCGCTTCCCGCCACCCGCCTTCATCTTGCCGGTATTGATATCGATCACATTCAAAGCTTCCGTCTGTTCAATGACGATATTGCCCCCGCAGGGAAGCCAGACAGTTCTTGAACTGATTTCTTTCATCAGTCGGGTCAGATTGCGCAGCTGATAGAGGGGGTATTCGTCCCGGTAGGCGTGAAAGAGGGGAGCATAGTCTGCCAGTCGACTGTCGACTCGCCTGGTTCTTAAGAATCCTTTTAATCCCTGCCTGTGAAGGCTATTATCTCTTTCTCCCGCAAAGGAGGCAATCACCTCCTCTAAATCACTGGTGATGGACGCGATCTGCCCGGCGGGATAGGTCATCAGCCGCTCCATCCAAAGAGGCTGACCAGGCTGAAAGACCGTAAAAAGCGCCTGCTGACCGATGGTCTCCTGAAAGTCCTCCATTTGCTCAACGAGAGCTTCGACCTGCCCGGACAACTCCTCCTCTCCTAAAGAGGCTGCAGACGTCCGCAGGGTCAAATGATAGTTTTCCCCCTGGCAGGCTGACAGAAAATCTCTGAGACGTCTTCGGTCCTGTCCGCTGATCTTCCTGGAGATACCGGATTCTCCCGATCCCAAATGCGCAATGACGTCGGCGGATTTAAAGACGATATCACTGCTCCCTATGGCGTCCTTGCTCTTGATGGGGTCGGCGACAATCTGCAGGAGGATTTCGTCACCTCCGTGAATCCCCTCGGATTTGGACTGTCTGCGCACATAATTGAGTTCATCCGGACTCTTCACGGGGAGAAAGACTTTTTTCTGGTCTGCGATATCGACAAAGGCGGCATGCAGGGAGGGCAGATATTTTTGAATCCGTCCAATGTGAATCTGTCCGACCATGCTGGGTCTGGCCAGGTTCTCCACCTGCAGCTCAATGGCCTGTCCGTCCCCGGTCCGAACAAGAAAAAGCCCGATCTCTATGTCCTTCCAGGGCATCCGGGTAATGCATATCTCAAGTTGTTCCTGCTCTGAAATTTCCGGCATCCTGTATCCTCATCAAGTTTCCCATCAAATCCTCATCAGATCCTCATCAGATCCCCATCAAAGCCTTATCAGATTAGACACGCCAATCAAAAAATTTCCTCCCCCACATCCTCCAGGGAGACAAATTGTCCATCCACCCTGGTGAACATATCTTCCCGGTAGACGCGGATAGCATATTCCTGAGGATCCAGCCCCAGGAAGCGATGGAAATGTTCCATGACCAGATCCGGCTTGATATTATCCGTCGAACCGGAGGACAGCATGATGCGGTGGCAGACAGGGCCGCATTCTTCGTCCGCTGGATCCGCCGGACAGGCTTGATTTCCCGGGATAAAAGGCTCAATCTCCCAGCGGTAGATCAGGGGCTTGAGATCAAGCGAGCGCTCGGATTTTTTGGTCTTCTTGACAATTGTAATATGTTCTGTCCGATCATAGAAGTCCTCCCTGGCATCGATCAGCTCCCTCAGCTGAAGAGGCGCCTTGCCCCTGCGATAGGTCAGGCGGTAGCTGGAGGCCTCCACAGACGCCATGGCGTTTTTCGCGTTCTCGGGCAGCCGGCGAAGAGAATGAATCACCATCCCGTCCACCATAGTCTCCCCCAGCGCCTTCATAGCGGAAAGCCCATCCAGACCCTCTTCCGTCTCAATATCCATGTACTCCCCATCGGAAGTAATGCCGAGGCCCAGGGGCTCCGCAAAGGACATAATGGGATGAGGGTGGTAGCCCTGAGAGAACTTCATGGGAATGCGGGCCCTTCGCATGGCCTTCTGGAAATAGCGCATGATATCCAGGTGCCCGATGTATTTCATAGCTCCATGTTTACCGAAGCGGATTCTGATTTTCAAAGCACACCCCTCCCCCCATCGATCTCATACCGCAGCCGGAGCACTGGTCCCTGCAGTTTGGCGTCAGTTTACCCGCCATGGCATTCTTCCACTCCCGCTCCAAAAAGGGACGGGTCAGGCCGCAGTCGATGAAGTCCCAGGGGAAGATTTCGTCGAGGGGGCGCTGACGATAGGCATAGAAATCAGCGGAAATACCGAATCTGTCAAAGGCCTCCTGCCAGACCTCATCGTTAAAGTACTCGCTCCAGGCATCGTAGATCTGACCCTTTTGGGTATAGGCCCAGAGGATGGCATCGGCCACCTTGCGGTCCCCTCTGGCGAAAATCCCCTCTAATACGGAGATCTGGGGATGATGCCACTCGTAGTGCAGGCTCTTGCGATTGAGCTGCTCGTGCATGGTGTCTTTGACCAGCCTGGCCCTTCGGATGTAGTCCTCCGGCGGATGCATGGGGGCCCACTGAAAGGGAGTGAATGGCTTTGGGACAAAGAAAGATGTGGACATGGTGATCTGCGCTCTTCCATTTCTCTGGTCTTTGGGGATCTCTTCAAAGTAGAGGGCTGCCAGATCGTTGCCCAGCCGGGGAATGGCCATAATGTCCTCATCAGTCTCCGTGGGCAGGCCCAGCATGAAGTAAAGCTTGAGCTTGTTCCAGCCCCCGTGAAAGGCCTCTTTTGCCCCTGACATAATTTCTTCCAGGCTGATTCCCTTGTTGATGACATCCCGCATTCGCTGGGAACCGGCTTCCGGGGCAAAGGTCACAGAGGACTTGCGGACATCTTGAATCTTTGACATGACGTCTAAGGAGAAGGCGTCAATGCGGAGGGAGGGCAGGGAGATATTGATCTTCTCCCGGTCGCATTTGTCAATCAGATAGTCCAGAAAATCGGACAGGCCCCGATAATCGGAGGAGGACAGAGAGGACAGAGAAATCTCGTCATAGCCGGAGGAGGAAAGCATCTCCTCCACATAGGATTTCAACGTCGCAAGGCTCTTCTCCCTGGTCGGCCGGTAGACCATGCCGGCCTGGCAGAAACGGCAGCCGCGGATGCAGCCCCGCATAATCTCAATGACCACACGATCCTGCACCGAGCGGACAAAGGGGACGATCGGGTGAACCGGATACGTCGCGTGGTCCATGTCCATCATGACCTGCCTGCGCACCCGACTTGGAATGTCATCGTATTTGACCTCCCAGTCCTCAAGCGTACCGTCCTCCTGATAGACCGGCGTAAAGAAGGCAGGGACATAGACCCCGGGAAATTTGGCCGCCTCATGCAAAAAGTCCTCTCGGCTGTAGACCCCCTCCTTTTTCATGCGCTCATAGAGGCGGACGACGTCAACATTGTTGACCTCCCCTTCTCCCAGGAAGAACATGTCAAAAAAAGGGGCGATGGGCTCCGGATTATAGGTGCAGGGGCCGCCTCCGACGACGATGGGATCTTCCTCGCCGCGGTCTTTAGCTAAAAGGGGAATCTGACTCAAATCCAGGATCTGCAGGATGTTGGTGTAACACATCTCATACTGGATGGTGATGCCAAGGAAGTCCTTGTCCCTGACTGCTGTCTGGGTCTCTAAGGTAAAGAGGGGAATATTCCTCTCCTTCATGATCTTGTGCAAGTCCGGCCAGGGGGAGTAGAGGCGCTCGCAGTAGATCCCCTCCTCCCTGTTGTACATATCGTACAGAATCTGAATGCCCTGGTGGGACATTCCCACCTCGTAGACGTCAGGGAAGCACATGACAAAAGAGACAGCGACCTCAGAGGGATCCTTCATGACGCTGTTTAATTCATTGCCGATATAGCGGGCGGGCTTATCCACCTGCATCAAAATATCCTCTGAGAGAGCAAGTTTTCTCATAGATTCTCCTGGTCAACAGACTTTTGGTCCAGCCCATCTGCGCTGACAATGGGATTGTGAAAACAGGAATGAGCGCCGGTATGGCAGGCGATTCCTCCAATCTGATGCACTGTCGCAAGAATAGTGTCGTAGTCGCAATCAGCGATCAGAGAGACCACCTCCTGCCTGTGTCCGGAGGTCAAGCCCTTGGTCCAGAGCTCAGTTCTGGAGCGGGACCAGTAGGTCATGAGACCTGTCTCCACAGTCTTCAAAAAGGCCTCCTCATTCATATAGGCCAGCATCAGTACGTCCTTGCTGCCCTCTTCCTGCACAATCACAGGGACCATGCCGTCTGCGTTGCGCTTGAGATCAGACCACTGCAGACGGGGCTGGTGGAAAGAAAATTGTCCGGACTTATCTTGTGTAATTGCTCTCTGATCCATGGGATATCCTTATCTTATCTGCTTTCTCGTTCCTCATCCTGCTGACTCTTTCAATTATTCGCTTTTGTACTCATGAAAAAAGCAAGAAGCTGAACCCCACAGGAATTCATCTCCTTGCATTTTACTTGATCCTGAAACGGTTTTCACCTTCGGAGTATTTTCCTCCGTCAGCGATCGTCTTTCGTGCCGATCAGCGCTCCGGCGCCGACAAAGAAAACGGTTACAAGAACAAAGGCAAATAATGTAGACATCCCGTCACCCCCCTGACATGATTGTCGATTGATTCCCCCAATGAACTTTACTCAGACATTATAGCAAAAGAATCCAAGTTCGGCGAGTGTTCTTTCTTTCACCCCGTCAAAGCCTGACGTGTGTAGCACGATAATGATATCTAATCTTCTTTATAACAGATAATATATGCTTTTATATTGTCACTTCCTTCATATAAAGTTAAAGGAATTGTCAAAATATCAGTTCCAGTACTAGCTGTATTATAATCTTTTCTTTCTTCTGGAGGATACGGATACATTGCTACTGTATAGGTATGTCCTTCCTCCAAATAAAGATCGAACTGTAATTTTTCAGTTTTTAAATTCCTTGTTTTCCCTAAAAATATATCTGTTGACTCAAAAATACCTTCAAAAGAATGATTCCCCGCGGATAATGCCAGAATTTTTTCTAGATTTTCACCAGAAACAGGGTTGAAAGCAGAAATATCCTGATTATCTATCTTGATTTTTCGGCAATATAAGTGAACAATCGCTTTATCTTTATTATTTTCAAGATAAGAAGAGGCTTTTGCTTTATTCTTTTTACCTATCAGCATAAATAAAATAAAAAGTATCAGCCACACAAGTGCAACAATTGAAACAATTAAAATAGTCTGGTTCATAAATTCACCCCCTGCTTTCTTGTTTAGAAAATATTCTAATTAATTTTCAAAAAATATTTTTATTAATTGTATACTTTTATTAAAATAATAACAAGCTATTGATGCCGTCATATTTTCCCCTTGGTGGACAGGACATCTTCAATTCTGGGATCAAAGGAGACCGCCTGATCCAGGGCCTTGGCAAAGGCCTTGAAAATCGCCTCGATCATGTGATGACAGTTTCCCTCCGTCAGCATCTTCACGTGCAGGTTCATCATAGCCGAGTAGGAAAGGGCGTAAAAGAACTCCCTCACCATCTCCGTGTCCATCTGCCCTACCATGGGGGCGTAAAAGACGGGATCGAACTGCAGATAGGGGCGGCCGGACAGGTCAACAGCAGACAGAACCAGGACCTCATCCATGGGCAGGATACAGGAACCATAGCGGCGAATCCCCCTCTTGTCTCCCAGAGCCTGTCGGATGACCCTGCCCAGGACAATGCCGGTGTCCTCGATGGTGTGGTGGCAGTCCACACCCAGGTCTCCCTTGACCTGAACTTTCAGGTCAAAAAACCCGTGGCGGGCAAAGCCCTCCAACATGTGATCGAAAAAGCCGATGCCGCTGTCAATTTCAGATTGACCGGATCCGTCCAGATTGATTGTGATTTCGATCTCCGTCTCCCTGGTTTTGCGGCTTACGCTTGCGATTCTGTCCTGAGCCATATTCTACCTCCCTGACGCTGTTTATCTCTTCATCCGGCTTGTCTTTCATCTGCTGATCTTTCGATCCGGCTGTTCTCTCCATACAACTGGTCTCTCTTTTTTCCTGTTCTCTATAAAGTCTTTTCAACGATCTGCTGTGATCTGAATCTTATATCATAGACAGAGCCGGATCAACTTTAGAAGAGATTCAAGTCAACTCTACATTCTCCTCGTCTTCCTCAAAGCGAACACGCACAGAATTGGCGTGACCAGTCAGACCCTCCGCCTCCGCGAACCGGGCCACATCCTGATAAACTCCCAGCAGGGCCTCTTTGGAGTAAGAGATGACAGACGACTTCTTGATGAAGTCGTCGACGGACAGGGCGGAGAAGAACCTGGCTGTACCGTTGGTGGGAAGGACATGGTTGGGCCCGGCCAGGTAATCTCCGATGGGCTCTGAGGAATAGGAGCCAAGGAAGATCGCCCCGGCGTTTTGAATCCTGGTCAGACTCTCCCAGGGATCTCTGGTCACAATCTCCAGGTGCTCCGGAGCGATGGCATTGACGCAGGCGATGGCCTGATCCATATTTTCGGCCAGGAGAACATATCCGTAGTCCTCAAGAGACTTTCGAATGATCTTTCTGCGGGCCAGCTTTTCAGTGAAGTAATCCTCCCAGCGAATCACCTCCTCGGCCACCCTCTCATCGTCTGTCACAAGGATGGCGGAGGCCATGGGGTCGTGTTCCGCCTGAGACAGGAGGTCGGCCGCGACATATCTGGGATTGCAGCTTTGATCGACAAGGGCCATCACCTCAGACGGACCCGCGATTGAATCAATCGAGACGTAACCGAAGACGGCCTTCTTGGCCAAAGCCACGTAAATGTTGCCGGGGCCCACGATCTTGTCTACCTTGGGAATCGTCTCCGTTCCGAAGGCAAGGGCCGCAACCGCCTGAGCCCCGCCCAGCTTGTAAATCCGGCTGACCCCTGCCTCTTTGGCGGCCACCAGAGTGGGGGCATAGACCTTCCCCTCCCTGTCGGGCGGCGTGGTCATGACAATGTCGGGGACGCCTGCCACCCGGGCGGGAATGACATTCATCAGAACAGAGGAGGGATAAGCGGCCCTCCCGCCGGGAACATAGACCCCGACCCGCTCTAAAGCAGTCACTCTCTGGCCTAAAATGACGCCGGGATGATCGGCGTCGAACCAGGACTTCTGACGCTGTTTTTCGTGAAAGGCGCGGATGTTGGCAATCGACTTGCGGATGACGTCTAAGAGAGCGGGATCCACCCTCCGGTAAGCCTCCTCAATCTCCTCCTGACTGACGAGGACAGAGGAGGCGTCCAGCATAATTCCGTCAAATCTGGCCGTATAGTCAAAGAGAGCCGAGTCCCCCCTTTCCCGAACCTGGTCGATGATCTCCTGCACGCTTTTCTCAAACTGATGATAAGAGCTTGGGCTTCTCTTTAAGAGCTGGTCTAAAATATTGGCGATACTGCTGTCATTTAATTTTGTGATCTTCATGCTCCCTCCTGACTCGCCCTCTTAAGCGCCTCGATCAAGGCGGTGATGCGCTCGTTCTCCATCTTCATGCTGACCTGGTTGACGACCATGCGGGCGGACAGGGGCACGACCTCTTCTAAGACAGTCAGTCCGTTCTCACGCAGGGTAGAACCGGTCTCGACAATATCACATATGACCTCCGACAGGCCGACAATGGGAGCCAGTTCGATGGACCCGTTCAGCTTGATAATTTCTACCGTCTGGTGCTTCTTCTTGTAGAAATAGTCCCGGGTGATCTTCGGATACTTGGTTGCCACGCGAATCAACTCCTTATGTCTGAGCTTATCCTTTGCGCAGGAGGGACCGGCGATACACATGCGGCACTTTCCAAATCCCAGATCAAGAACCTCATAGATCTTTCGCCCCTCTTCTAAGATGGTATCCTCGCCAACAATGCCGATGTCGGCAGCTCCATACTCGACATAGGTGGGGACGTCCGGCCCCTTGGAGAGAAAGAAGCGCATCTTATGCGCCTCGTCTACAAAAATCAGTTTTCTGGTCTTTGAATCATCCATCTCCGGACAGAAAATGCCGATTCTTTCGAAGAGCCGCATGGCCTTTTGCGCCAGGCGTCCCTTTCCCAGAGCCACCGTCAAATATCTCTCTTCCGCCATATCTCACCTCGTATGATACCTGATTCAACTGACACCAATTTGGATTCAACCGGTATCAATTTCTCTTATCACAGATTCTATTTCATTCTCAATTTCGTTTCATTGCGCCAGCAGTGCTCCCGTCAATTTCCGGCCTCTTCTGACTCAGATCAAGCATGTCAGGCGGGCACCGGCGTAGCGGCTTTTCTCTGCCTCCAGATCTCTCGTGTCCTCGCAGGAAATTAAAGTCACCCTCTGTCCTGCCTGGCGCAGGTCATGAGCCAGATGCAGGGCCTTGACGCGCTGGGACCTGTGGTAGAGGACAAGCTGGTCCTGACCGTCCTCTTCGATCTCAAGTTCCTGACTGGATGCGGCCAGCATCAGCCGGTCGACAGAGAACGCGAAGCCGATGGCTGCGGCATTCTTGCCGAAGTAAGACAAAAGCTGATCATAGCGGCCGCCTCTGACGAAGGCCTGTCCGCTTCCGAAGGTATAACCGGCAAAGATCAGCCCCGTGTAATATTCGCTGGAGGCCAGCAGCCCGGGCTCAAAAGAGACATAGGAGTCAACTCCGTAAATTTTGAGGATCTCGTAGATCTGCTCCAATCGGTCGAATGCCTCTGTAATCTTGGGGTAGGCAGCACATCGATTCGTCAGGTCAGCCCAGTCGGCGGGACTGTTGTAAATCCTTGTCATCGAGTCAAAGAGCTCCGCCAGGTCGGCAGGGACAGACTCCTCTTCCAGGTACTCCTGCAGACCGAAGCGATTGTGATTTTCAATCAGACTCTGGATCCGCTCGCGGTTGTCATCATCAAAGCGGCAGGCATCCATAAGACCGGAAAGAAGATCGGCGTGCGTCACAGAAATCTGAAAGTCCAAAAAGCCAATGGCCTGCATCCCGCAGACGACAAGGGAAATCATCTCGGCATCCGCGTCGACGGAAGGATCCCCGATCAGCTCAGCCCCAAGCTGCGTGCTCTCCTTAAGATGCCCCTGATAGGAAGAATTGTTATCGAAAATATTGCCCTGATAAGAGAGGCGTATGGCCCTGTCCTCCTCTGTGAAATATTTCGCGGCGGCCCTGGCAATGGAGGGAGTGATATCCGGCCGGAGAACCAGGGTATTCCCCTCCCGGTCAAAGAACTTGTACCAGGATTTCGCGTGGGAAGTGCCCCTCTTTGATCCGAAGACGTCAAAGAATTCAAATGTCGGCGTCTGAATGGGCTGATAGCCGAAAGAAGCCAGTCTCTTGTGCAGAGCTCTCTCAATATGCTTCTTTCTGGCCAGCTCTTCTCCGTAGAGATCTCTTACCCCCTCCGGCGTGTGTAAGATGCGGTCGTTCATCTTCCCTCCTGACTTTATCTGATTAACGCGATAACGCAGTATCATATTAAAGTTATTTTACTCTCTTAATCGCTGGCGTCAAGTTGATTCACAAGAGATCCAGGTCATGGATCCATATCATGGCGATGGGGATTCTCACCTCTTTTGCAGATCCAAGGCCAGCTGATCCAGGTAAGGGACCAAAAGGTTTCCCCTGCGGGAAAAGAAACAGTCCGCATCCAGCTCCTCCCTGCGAAAGCTCTTTCGTCCGCCCTCTTGCATGCGATTCCAGAACCGCATCATCTCCCGATATTTCATATAGTAGAACTCTTCCCTCCGGGTGAAGGAGAGCAAAAGAAAGCTGATTCCGTCCTGTCTCTCAAAATCAGTCATGAAGGCAACCTGATGCTCATGGATATTGGCCAGCGGAAAGGTATCTCCCGCGCACTCCTTGGCGTCAAAGCAGACCGGAACCCCCTGGACCAGGCCGATATAGTCTACCGTGGATTTCTGATCGAAATAGGCCAGCGTAATGTGCCGATTGGTCTTGTCAATATTGATGGGAGTAATGGGCGTCGGTATCTTCTGCACCAGAGCAAGTTGATTGTCCCGATAGACCTCATTGGTCTGATTGATATATTCCTCTAAGCCGGATCCTCTTAATCCCCTCGAATTCCAGGTTGCCATAACAGATTTATCCTATCTTTTCTTTCTTTTAAGACCGTTTGTTTTTCTTTCTTTTGAGGTCGTCTGTTTTTTCTTTTTTGGGGGGCCGTTTGCTTCCCGGTCAGGTCTGTGACTTTCGATTTTTCAATGTCCCGTCACACGCGCACCCATCCTGTCCTGATAAAACCCGCCTGTAAATCTCTCCCTCCGGACAGATGATCTCTCTGCCATCCGGCAGTTTGATGGAGTAGGAATGGAGCAGCTGGCCTCGGACCCCATATTTTCTCCTCAGGATCTGGTTCCAGTGAAAATCTCCATATTTGGGATCTCCGGCGATGGGATGACCGATCGATGCCAGGTGAGCGCGAATCTGATGGCTTCGCCCGGTCATCAGATGAACTTCAAGCAGGGTCAGATCCTTCCCATGGTCAAGAGGGCGATAGGCGGTGTGTATCTCTTGCGCTCCCTCGGGCAGGTCTTCTTTCGTTTCAGAGACCAGAACCTGATTCCTGCTGACGTCCTTATAGAGGTACCCGTCCAGCTGCAGCTCTTCTGTAAGGCGTCCTCTGACAATTGTGTGATAGAGCTTGATGACGCTCCGGTCTCTGAGCTGTTCTGACAGATATTGCTGTCCCCGCAGGGTCTTTCCCGCCAAAATAAGCCCGGAGGTATTTCTGTCCAGCCGATTGGCGACCGAGGGGTGAAAGAGGAAATAAGACTCCCTTGTCAGCGCCCCCTCCGCGATCAGATAGGCGAGCATCTCCTCATTGAGAGACATGTCTTTCTGTCCGGCTCGCTGGGAGAGACAGCCCGCCGGTTTATCGAGGGCAAGAATATCTTCATCCTCATAAATTACATGAACGTGTCTGTAGTCGATTTCCTTCAGGGCGAAAAAGGCCTGATCCTGATGATCCCCTCCCCTCATCCGCTCAAAGGTCTCATCCGAAAAGAAAACCTGAATGCGATCGCCCTCAGACAGCAGCTCTCTTCCCCCTGCCCTCTTTTGGTTGAGGACGATATTCTTCTTGCGAAGCATCTTATAGAGAAAGGAAGCCGTGGCTGCGCGGAAGTATTTGCCGAGGAGCTTGTCTAACCTCTGACCGGCCTCTTCTTTTGTGATAGAGATTTCTCTCATATTCTCTTCCCTTGTCTCTCATATGCTCTTCTGTTTCTCTGTTACTCTTCTATTTTTCTGTTGTCCTTCTATTTCCTGGTAAAGGGACATGAAGCTTGCGCAGGGAACCTGCCGGAAACAGTTTTATTGGCTCAGGATCGAGATTGCCTCCGCAAAGCTGTCAATGAAATAATCCGCCTCCCGGATTTTCTGATCGCGGACAGCGGCGGAATAGGGATCTTCAACGGCACAGACCTTCATTCCAGCGGCCCTGGCAGCTGCGATACCGGGAAGGATATCCTCGAAAACCAGACAGGACGCGGGCGAAAGAGACAGATCTCTGGCGGCCCTGAGGTAAATATCCGGCGCGGGCTTCCCTCTGGAGATCTCGTCAGAGGTGACGCAGACAGAGACCAGTTGATCCAGATGGTTTCTGGAAAATGACGCCTCCACCAGGGAACGGGAATTGGAGGTGCCGATCGCCAGGGCATAGCCTCTGTCGCGAAGCATTTGCATGAACTCGATGGCGCCAGGCTTGGTCTCTATGGTCTTCTCGTAGGCCTCCATAGCCATGGCATTCCAGATTTTTGTCAGCTCCTCAACGCTCTCCGCCAAATGGTAGCTCTCCTTAAACCAGGCCGCCGTCTGAATCATAGACATCCCCTCGATTTTCTCCTGCAGGTCCGGCCGCATCAAAAGCCCGCGGGAATTCAGGAAGTCCTCATCAATCTGTCTCCAGATATGCATGGAATCGAGCAGGGTGCCATCCATATCAAAAATCACTGCTTTTACCTGATCGAACAAGTTCTGCCTCCTCAAACAGGCCCAATATAGAGGAAGCCGACCACCATAGGATCGCCTGCGCAGCTTGGCTGCAAAAGCGAACTCTGGTGATCGGCATATATGAACTCAGCTTTCTGCCGCGATCTGCTCCTTAAGAAAAGAGCTCGTCCGGGACCTCGATCGAAGCGTCCTCCTCAGCAGAAGCCTCCAGGTCAGCCGTGGCGGCCAGCTTGGAATCCGCGGACGGCCTGGCCTCGGACTTTGCCGGCTTCTCGATATGAGGGGTCTGCACCGGAACCGGGCGCAGCTCCTCACGGTTCTGCTGAATCAGATCCAGATATCCGTTCATGGAAGAGGAGAACTGCTCATCAGATGTGCGGACAGCCTCTGTCAGAGCAGTGTGGTACTGGCTGGCGTCCCGCAAGGTGTTCTCCACAATGGATTGTACGCGGGAAAGCAGGTCATCGGTGTACTCAATGGCGCCGGTGCGGATACTGTTGGCATCTTCTGTCGCCTTGTCCAGCATCTCCTGCGCGTTCTTGGTCGCCACATTGACCACGTCATTGGCCTGCGCATAGGCCTGCTGCATGATCTGGTGCTCGCTCACAAGCTCATTGGTCTGAATCTGCGCCTGCGCTATGATGGCGTCCGCTTTGGTCTGCGCGTCTGCGAGAATGGCCTCCTTGTTGTTGATAATCTTCTGATAACGCTTGATCTCGTCCGGAGTTTTGCTCCTGAGCTCCTCGAGAAGAGAGTCGATCTCATCGCGGTTGACAACAATCTTGGTCGAGGAGAAGGCAGACGGCTTACAGCTGTCAATGTACTCCTCAATCTCACTGATCACATCTTCAATTCTACTTGACATCTTTTCACTCCTTATCAATATTGTATTTGCCGTAAATCAACGGAATGATCTCCGCCGGTACAAATTGACGAATGTCGCCCCCATAGGATGCAAATTCCCTTACTATTGTAGAACTTAAATAGGAATAATTCAAACTGGTTGTGAGAAAAATTGTGTCAATTTCCGGATACTCCACGTGGTTGGTCTGCGCGATCTGAAGCTCATACTCGAAGTCACTGACCGCCCGAAGCCCCCGAACTAAAAAACCGGCGTCCATGCGTCTGGCGTAGTCGATGAGCAGGCCCTCGAAGGAATCGACTCTCACATTGGGGTAGTCAGCTGTCAGCATTTTTAGCATGTCGACTCTCTCCTCCGCGGAAAAGAGAGATTCTTTGGCCGAATTATTGAGAACCGCGACAATCAATTGATCAAAGAGCTTGCTGGACCGCTCGATGATATCCAGATGTCCGAATGTGGCCGGGTCAAAGGAGCCCGGATAAATTGCTGTGCGCATAGCTTACTCCAGAGACAAGAATACATGCTGATTGGTCTTGTACCGTTTGATCCTGTCGATTTGATAGCCCAAAGACTCCGCGTAGGAAAAATCACTGTTCAGAGGAGACTCGATAATGACGATGGCATTGGCCCTGAGAAGATCTCTCAGCTGTCTTAAGACGCCCTCTTCAAAATCCTGTCCATAGGGGGGATCCATAAAGACAAGATCCGGCAGATCCTGTCGATCCCAGAGAGCCAGGGCTGAGGAGACGTCAGAGGCAATTACCTTAGCCCTCTTTTCCAGATGACATCTGCGCAGGTTTTCCTGAATGCAGGCAATAGCCTCTCTCCCCTGATCCACAAAAGAGGCTGCTCTTGCCCCGCGGCTCAAGGCCTCAATCCCCATCTGCCCGCTGCCCGCGAAGAGGTCCAGGAAATAAGCTCCCTCGACTTCATTCTGCAGAATGTTAAAGAGGGTTTCCTTTACCCGGTCCTGAGTCGGTCGAGTCTTGAGCCCCCTGGGCGTCAAAAGCTGTAATCTTCTGGCGCTGCCAGCAATCACTCGCATAGCTGATCCTCTTTCTCTTTCTCCCGGATACAATCCAAAAGAAGCTCCAAAGCGGCAGCGGTCGCCTTGTCGCGAACCGTATTCCGGTCCCCGGAGAAGGCATAGTGGCGAACCAATGTGTTGCCCTCGTAGGAACAGGATAAATAGACCGTGCCGACCGGTTTGGACTCGCTTCCGCCATCCGGCCCCGCAATTCCGGTCGAGGAGAGGCCAAAATCAGACTGGTAGCAGACTCTGGAGCCGAAGGCCATCTCTCTGGCTGTCTGCGGGGAGACCGCTCCGAAGAGTTCCAGGGTCTCATGGCGAACCCCCAGCAGAGACTCCTTAGACTGATTGGAATAGGTGATCAGCCCCTGGGAAAAGACATTGGACGCCCCCGCTACTCCGACCAATTCGGCAGATATCAGCCCGCCGGTACAGGACTCACTGCTGGTGACTGTCCATCCATGGCTGACGAGATTACAAACAACCTGATCGGCGAGCTCTTTCGCCCGTGTCCTGAGCTTATTTTCCATACTATTTCTGCTCCTTTAAGACAGCCGCGTTCTGCAGCAGGTAGGTGACCAGAGAAATCAGAGTCAGGGCCAGGGCGATCCACATGAGGATGTCTCCCAGAAGGGTCCAGTAGACATTTTCAAATGCCAGCACCTTGACAATGACCATCAGCATCTGAAAAACCGTCTTGAACTTGCCCCAGTAGTTGGCCGCGATCACAATCCCGTTATCAGAGGCAATCAGACGAAAACCGCTGATTATGAATTCTCTGGCCACAATGATGATCACGATCCAGGCATAGACCTGTCCAGAAACAATCAGACAGATCAGGGCAGATACCACCAGAAGCTTATCCGCCAGAGGATCCATAAATTTCCCGAAATCCGTGATCAGGTTGTACTTGCGCGCGATCTTGCCATCCAGAAGGTCTGTCAGACTGGCGACGATAAAAATCGCCGCAGCCGCAAGACGCAGTCCCTGCGACTGCCAGCCCAGAAGGTAGACAATCACGAAGACCGGAATCAGCAAAACGCGAAAGATCGTTAGTTTATTGGGAAGATTCATCCGTCGGCTCTCCTATCAGATCGTACTCATAAGCGCCTGATACATGCGTCATAACCAGGTCGCCTGTGTGAAAGACGTCGTTTTCTCCGCTGACAAAAATATAGCCGTCAACATCAGGGGCATCCCGATAGGTTCGTCCCACATAGGCGGGTTCGTCAGCGACCTTGCCCTCGATGATCGCCTCCAAGTCAGAGCCAACCAGGGACTCATTCATGGCAAAATTGATTTTCTGCTGCTTTTCCATCACCCGGGCCAAACGCGCTTCCTTGACCTTTTGATCCAGCTGTCCGGCAAACGAAGCGGCAGGCGTATCCTCCTCCTGGGAATAGGCAAATGCCCCCAGGCGATCAAACTGCATCTCGTCGATAAAATCGAGCAGATTCTGATGCATCTGATCCGTCTCACCTGGGAAGCCGCAGATGACGGTGGTGCGAATGGCAATGTCCGGCATGGCCTCTCTGAGCATGGCAACCTTTTTTCGAATATCGTCCTGATTGGTTCTGCGGCCCATTCGTCTGAGAATCTCGTCATCCCCGTGCTGGATAGGCATATCGATATAGTGCAGGACCTTGTCATTGCGAACCATCGCCTGAATCAGCTCCTGATCAATCTCCTCCGGATAGGCGTAAAGAATGCGGATCCAGCGTAGGCCCTCGATGTCGTTCAGCTTATCCAGAAGCTCCGGCAGCATCTTCCTCCCATAGAGGTCACTGCCATAGAGAGTCGTCTCCTGGGCGACTAAAATCAATTCTCTGACCCCCTGGGAGACCAGTTCCCTTGCCTCTTTGATCAGCTTGATCATGGGGACCGACCGGTAGCTGCCGCGCAGCTTCGGAATAATACAGTAGCTGCAGTGCTTGTCGCAGCCCTCCGCAATCTTTAAGTAGGCGTAGTGACCTGCCGTCGTCAGAAGCCGTCCTGCTTCCTCATCATCCGGAAGATCGTCAAGATCATCGATACGGGTCTGCGGCAGGCCGTCGAGGACCGCATGCAGGACAGGGACGATATCATCGTAGGAGTTGGTTCCCAGCACCCCATCCACCTCCGGGATCTGCTCTCTGATCTGCCTGGCATACCGCTGGGAGAGACAGCCTGTGGCGAGCAGAGCCTTGAGACGTCCTTTCTCTTTATAAGCAGCCATCTGCAGGATGGTCTCTATGCTCTCCTCCTTGGCTGATTCAATAAAGGCGCATGTATTGACAATGATAATATCCGCTTCCTCTTCACTGTCAGTCATGGAAAAGCCGTCGCGGTGCAGACGGGAGAGCATATGCTCCGAATCCACCAGATTTTTGTCGCAGCCGAGGGAGACAAAGAGGATCTTTAAAGACACCCTACGCCTCCTCCAATTCGCTGCCGGCGGCATCCGTCAGATCAGAGCTCTCCTCTTCATCCTCCTCAGCCTCATCCTGGGCCTTAAGAGCGTCTCTCTTCTCCTTCTCAGCTCTGGCAGCGGCCTCCGCAGCGGTTCTGGCAGCAAGGGCCTCCTCCTCATTTAAAATCACAAGCTTGCCCTGGGCCAGCTCATGGACGGCGATCGTAATCGGCTTCATTCCCTCGGTATTCTCTATCATGGGGCTGGCCCCGGCGATCAGCTGACGGGCGCGCTTGGCGCAGGCCGCAACAATGGTATAACGGGAATTGACCATCGGCTCCTCTCCGACCTCAACCTGATTGTTGATGATCTGCATCAGCTCCACATAAGACGGGTGGATCATCTCAAAACGCGCATCGTTCTTAGCCATTCTTACTCTTCTCCTTTCGCGAAGACCTGAAGTTCTCTCTGAATCCGGGCAATCGCCCCTCTTCTGCGGAATGTATGATTGTGTTCACTCTGAATGATCGAGTGAACCTGAGCGACAGAGTCCTCGATCTTATCATTGATTACCAGGTAGTCATATTCGTTCATGAGTCTGGACTCTCTGGCGGAAATTGCCAGCCTCTGAGCCACAACCTCTTCGCTCTCGGTTCCCCTGCCCAAAAGACGATCTCTAAGCGCCTCGGCGGAAGGCGGCGTCACGAAGAGGAGGAGGGCCTCAGGGAAGATCTTCTTTACCTGCAGAGCGCCCTGAACTTCGATCTCTAAAATGATATCCCTGCCGGCCGCGATCTCTTCCTGCACATATGCCCTGGGCGTACCGTAATAGTTGCCGTTAAAGTTGGCGTATTCCAGCAGTTCTCCGGCCGCAATCATCTGCTCAAAGGACTCTTTGCTCTTGAAAAAGTATTCCCGTCCATCCTCTTCTCCGTCCCGAATCCCTCTGGTCGTCGCTGAGATAGACAAATGGTAGGTATCCGGGTGACGACTCATGAGGTGCTTCATAATCGTCCCCTTCCCCGCTCCTGAAAACCCTGAGAGAACGATCACCATTCCGCTGTCTTTCTCTAACATCTGCCACTCCTTAATCTATATGCCACATCGATATGCCGCGCATCGACATCTGAACCTGCTCAACAGACAGAAATAATTCAATTTATTATATTCTAGGAAACAAGCTCCGTCAAACCCGTGCGGGATCGAATCAAAGCCCGTCATAACCCGCACGGACAGTTACCTCATCATCTCTCATTTTTCAAGTCGAATCATAACTCCATTGCTGAAGTGAATTTCCTTTGTTAAAGTGAATTTTCTTTATAATAGAGCAAAAATCAAGCATAATATAGCAATATCAAACGTTAAAATATCTCGCAGACATTCTCTTGTCGCGATTTACACAGAAAGCAGGGTGATTCTATGGCATTCGACGGATCCAGCATCCACTGCCTGGTATCAGAACTAAATCAAGAGCTCACGGGTGGACGCATCTCAAAAATCGCCCAGCCGGAGGCCTTAGAGCTTCAGCTGACCATCAAGACAGCCGCAGGCAACCGCCGTCTTCTGATATCGGCCAACGCCTCTCTTCCCCTTATCTATCTGACCGAGGAGAATAAGACCGCCCCTCTGACCGCCCCTGTCTTCTGCATGCTCCTTCGCAAGCACATTCAGGGCGGACATATTTCTTCTATTGAGCAAATCGGCTTTGAGCGCGTCATCCGCATCCGCATCCGCCATATGGATGAGCTGGGCGACCCCGCCGAGAAGCAGCTCTACATTGAAATTATGGGAAAGCACTCCAATATCATCTTCTGCGATCAGGAGGATAAGATCATCGATGCCATCAAGCGCGTCCCCTTCTCCCTCTCCTCAGTCCGAGAGGTTCTTCCGGGACGAGATTATTTCATTCCCGCTCAGGAGGGAAGACACAACCCTCTAAACAGCAGTCAGGAGGAATTCATCTCCGCTGTCTTCTCCTCGCCCAAGCCTCTGGTCAAAGCCATCTACTCCGCCTATACGGGCTTTTCTCCGGTCATCGCCAATGAGATCCTCTGCCGGGCGGGACTGTCCTCAGCCAACAGCAGCGCGGAGCTGACAGAAATCCAGCAGATCCAGCTCTACGGCGCGTTTGACCGCATGATGACCGACCTTGGCCAGGAGCGCTTTAGCCCCTGTCTGATCAGGGATGCGAAAAGCGGCGCCCCCAGGGAGTACGCCGCCTTTTGCATCAGCTTTTATCCAAAGGATACGCTGGTCAGATACGAGTCTATCTCCCGCCTTTTGGTCGACTACTACGCGGGCCGCAACAGGACGACCAACATGCAGCAGAAATCCTCGGATCTCAGGCATCTTCTGACCACTCTCCTGGACCGCAACCGCAAGAAGGAGGCCATCCAAAAGAAGCAGCTCAAAGACACTGAAAAGATGGACCTCTACCGCGTCCGGGGCGAGCTGCTGCACACTTACGGTTACAGTGCCAGACCGGGCGACAGGTCTTTAACCTGCGTCAACTACTACGACAACAAGGAGATTGTCATCCCCCTGGATCCTCTTTTGTCCGCGCAGGAGAATGCCGCCAGGTGCTTCGCTCGCTACGAGAAGCTGAAGCGAACCAAAGAGGCCTCCCTCCGCTTGATCGAGGAGACCTCTTTGGCCATCGCCCATCTGGAATCCATGCTGACTGCCCTGGATCTGGCCG
The DNA here is from genome assembly GCF_000524295.1 of Shuttleworthella sp. MSX8B. NCBI lineage: Bacteria > Bacillati > Bacillota > Clostridia > Lachnospirales > Lachnospiraceae > Shuttleworthella > Shuttleworthella sp. MSX8B. Next base: position 29,949 of record NZ_JAQT01000009.1, on the reverse strand, counting down.
AAAACAGCGCTGACCTGGAGGCCGTCCATCAGGAAATGATCCGATACGGCTACGTCAAAAAGAGGGGCAAGGGCAAGAAAATCCAGGGAAAGAGCAAGCCCCTGCACTATGTGACGGAGGACGGCTATGACATCTATGTGGGCAAGAACAACGAGCAAAACGACTATCTGACCTTTAAGGTGGCCACGGGCAACGACTGGTGGTTCCACGCCAAGAAAATCCACGGCTCCCACGTCATTGTCAAGAACCCTGCCGGAGGAGAAATGCCCGACCAGGTCTACGAAATTGCCGCCTCCCTGGCCGCCTATTACTCCCAGGGACGGGAGTCCGGAAGCGTCGAGGTCGACTACCTGCAGAAGAAGAAGGTCAAAAAGCCTGCCGGAGCTGTTGCCGGCTTCGTCGTCTACTACAGCAACTACTCCCTTTTAGCAAGGCCCTCCACAGAGGGCGCCAGGCTTGTCGATTGAAGGGATCTTTTCCGGGGAAAAGACTTGAATCGGCCTCATGAGATTCTTCTTTTCCCCTTTCCCTGCGGATTCGTGCAGACTTCCTTCCCTTACAGGTTCGTGTAGACCTCCTGCCGTCTGCGCTCTAAAAAGCTGCGGATCCCCGCGTGCTCCTCAAAGACCAGCCTGGGATCTGCCTCCAGGATTTCCCTGCTGTCCTCGGAAGCCATCTGCAGGACATCGGCGTCCTGATAGATGTCCGCGATCTTAAAGTCCAGGTCTCCAGACTGTCGAATTCCGAAGAAGTCACCCGGGCCGCGCAGCTTCAGATCCTCTGAGGCGATGGCAAAGCCGTCATTGGAGTGCACCAGAATCTCCAGGCGCCTGGAGATCTCCTCTGAATCCGAGGAATCAATGAAAATGCAGTAGGCCTGATCCGCTCCTCTTCCCACGCGGCCCCTGAGCTGATGGAGTTGGGCCAACCCGAAGCGGTTGGCATTTTCAATAAGCATAACGCTGGCATTGGGCACATTGACGCCAACCTCGACAACCGTCGTGGAAACCAGGACCTGGATCTTGCCGGAGGCGAAGTCCTCCATCACCTTGTCCTTGTCTTTGGACTTCATGCGCCCGTGCAAAAGACCGACGGTGATCTGATCCCCGTAGAAATCCTTCAGTGCCTGCGCATAGTCCATGACATTTTCATCCTCGCTGACATCGGAGGCCTCTATCAGAGGGCAGATCACATAGGCCTGGCGGCCGGCCAGAACTTCTCTGGCCACAAACTGCCAGGCGCTTTTCTTTTTATCCGAGCGAATGATGGCGTTCTTGGTCTTCCTGCGGCCAGAGGGCAGCTCCCGTATCACAGACAGATTCATATCTCCATAGAGAATCATGGCCAAGGTTCTGGGAATGGGGGTCGCGGACATGACAAGAACATTGGGCGACTGACCCTTGGAGGCGAGGATCTTTCTCTGTCTGACCCCGAAGCGGTGCTGCTCGTCCGTCACCACCAGGGCCAGATCCCTGAATTCGACCGCTTCCTGAATCAGGGCGTGTGTTCCGACGATAAAGAGGGCATCCTCCTCTGAGATCCTGGACTGGATTTCCCTCTTCTCTTTGGCTGTCGACGCGCCGGTCAAACATACCACAGAGTAGGGCAGCGCATACTCCTGGCAGAGTCTGATAAACTCTTTTTCATGCTGTCTTGCCAGGACCTCGGTCGGGGCCATAATGACAGCCTGAAAGCCATTCTCCAGGCAGGCCAGCATCGCCAGAAAGGCCACGATCGTCTTACCGCTCCCCACATCGCCCTGAATCAGCCTCTGACTGACCAGGGGCGCTGAGAGGTCTCCCAGAATATCAGCCAGAGCCTGTTTCTGTCCGGGAGTCAGGTCAAAAGGCAGTCTTTTCCTGACCTCTTCCATCTGGGCCGTCTCTGTGATCGGATGCCGGTTTTCTTCCGGGGCCTCATCCAGGCGGTTTCTCCCCAGCTCCAGAAGGAAGAAAAAGAACTCGTCGTAGACCAGGCGCTTTCTGGCTCGCAGCAGATGATCAAAATCGATGGGAAAGTGAATCTGCTTTAATGCCCACTCATAGGAGGCCAGCTGATTGCCTTCCAGAATCTCCTGCGGGAGATATTCTCCCAGGCGGATGCCACTGTCAAAGACGGTTTGAACCGCCTTCTTGACGTTGTTATTGGTCAACCCGCCGGTCAGACTGTAGACCGGCTGTGGCTGCTGCATAAGGACACTGTACTTGTCCGGACTGTAGATCTGAGCCTGGGATATTTTGAGCCTTTCCCCCTCCGCTTCCAGTTTTCCATAGAAGACATAGGCCTCTCCGACCGCGAGCTGACTTCGGATATAGGGCATGCGAAACCAGACCAGGTCCAGAGACCGATCCACGAAAAAGGCGGTCGCAAGAGTCACATCCATGCGCCGCCCCTTCCTGACTTTGGCCGGACTCTTGAGCCTGGCCAAAAGAGCGACGGACGCGCCGGGCTTTAAGTCCCCGTAATTGGACAGGGGCGGATAGACCTGATAGGACCTCGGGTAGTGCAAGAGAAGGTCGCCCACCGTGTAGATACCCAGTTTTTGGTAGAGTTTCTCTGTCTTCTCTCCGATCCCCTTAAGGTCACGGAGTCTTTCCATGTAATCCATTCTGTCTCTCCGCTTTTTTTGTCCTGTCTGCGTTTTCCTTCAATAATTATTGGCATATCATTGGCATTTTTCTCTCAGAGACGAAATCAATGATTAAAAAGAGCCGGCCGACATACACCGCGGATGCACAGAAGGTAAAAACGCGATATATGCCAGTCGGCTCTGTATTACTTATTTCTGTCCAGGGAAGGATTCACTCGACACTATAATTCTCATTTCTGTCTGAGGAAGGACTCACTCGACACTGACCACATAGCAGTATACAGGCTGCCCGCCGTTCTGGACCTCGACTTCGACCTGGGGATGACGCTGGCGCGTCTTCTCGGCAAGGGCATTGGCGTCCTCTTCACTGGCATCCTGTCCAAAATAGATGCTGATGATTGAGGATTCTTCATCCACCATGGCGTCGATCATCTGATGAAAGGCCCGGTTCAGATCCGCGTCAACGGAAATGATTCCATCATCTCCGATCCCCATAAAGTCTCCCTGGTGGATTTGCTTATTGTCAATCAGAGTATCCCGAACCGCATAGGTGATCTGCCCGGTCTTAACCAGAGCGATCTCTTCCATCATGCGGTTCTGATTATCCTCCAGAGACTGATCCGGAATAAAGTTGATCATAGCCGTAATTCCCTGGGGAACCGTCTTCGTGGGAATGACGACAACCCTCTTGTCCTCGGTCAAATCCGCCGCCTGCTTCGCGGCCATGATAATGTTCTTGTTATTGGGAAGAACGATAATATTTCTGGCATTGGTCTTCTCGATCGCGGAGAGAATATCCTCCGTAGAGGGATTCATGGTCTGCCCTCCGGTGATGATGTGGTCGCAGCCCAGCTGGCGGAAGACATCATTCATTCCCTCTCCGACAGAGACGGCAACAAAGGCGATTTCTTTGGCCGATTCAGCCGATGATTCACTGCAAGAAGACTCTTTTTTCTCCTCTTCGGCTCTCTCCGAAGAAGCCTGCTCTGTCAGAGCCTCTTTCCCCTCCCTGGCCTGAACTGCCTTGGAGTTAGGGTTGGAGTGCAGATGAACCTGATGCAGGACACCGTAATCCATGGCAATCGAGATCACCTGACCGGGATCATCACATTCGATTTCAACAGAAATGGAATTGGCATTGCCGGTCACCTGGCATTCCCTGCCCTTCATGATCTTATGCCTCAGGTCAGAAACCTGATCGCCTGTGACAAGCATGGCAGAGACAACCTTGAAGCGAAGGCGATAGGCATAGGCCGCCTCCGTCTGAATCTCCACGGCCTTCGCCTCTACCTGGCCTCCTGAGAGAACAATAAAGGCGCCTTTTAAGACCTCGACCAGGCCCTGTCCGCCGGAATCGACAACACCGGCCTGTTTTAAGACGGGAAGCATATCCGGGGTCTGGGCCAGAACACGTTCGGCTTCCTTGATGACAGCGTCGGAAAATACCAGAACGTCGTCCGTCTGCGCCGCCATCTCAAGGGCCTTGTCAGCGGCGGCTCTCGCCACGGTGAGAATCGTACCCTCCTTTGGCTTCATCACAGCTTTATAAGCGGTCTCACAGGCTCTTTGCATGGCCTCGCAGAGGATCTGAACATTGAGTTCGGAATAGTCCCTGCTGATCTTGCAGAAGCCTCGAAAGAGCTGGGATAAAATAACGCCGGAATTACCCCTGGCGCCTCGGAGGGAACCGGAGGAGATGGCCTTGCAGATATCCTTCATGGCAGCTTCGCTGCCGAGTTCTTCTACCGCATGCGCGGCTGACGCAATCGTAGCCGTCATATTCGTTCCGGTATCACCATCCGGGACAGGGAACACATTCAGCTCATTGATCCATTCCTTGTGATTGTCAAGGTTGGTTGACGCACCGAGAAATGCCTTTGCAAGAAGCCTGGCGTTGATCGTCTTCATTTCCACCTGAGTTCCTCCTTAATCGGTAACGCGAACACCCTCGACGAAGATATTGATTTCTTTTACCTTCATTCCGGTAAAGGCCTCTACCTGATATTTGACTGTGTCCTTGAGGTTGCGGCAGACGGTACTGATCCCGACGCCATATGCCACGATGACATGGAAATCCAAAGTGATCTCGCTCTTGTCATCAATTGCGACATTGATGCCTCGATTCAGGTAATCCTTCTTGAGCAGGCGCGTCAGTCCGTCCATCATATTGACGGCTGCCATACCCACGATACCAAAGCACTCCACCGCGATAGAGCCGGCATATGTCGCGATCACATCCGGATTAATCTCTATCTTGCCGAGTCCGGTAGACATTGCACCTTGCATACAGGCACCTCCATTCTGAACAGACATTTTCACATGCAATTATATCGGATTCCCCGGAAAATACAAAGGGATTTTCCTTGCTTTTGCCCTGGCACTCTGCTATATTATCAATGTTGTGATTTGCCACTGAGGGCAAATAATCTTAATTTAAGGAGGTGTCTGACGATGGCAAAGTGTGCAGTTTGTGGTAAGGGCGCTCATTTTGGTATTAAAGTGAGCCATTCTCATAAAAGATCAAACAGAATGTGGAAATCCAATGTCAAGTCTGTTCGCATTATTGAGAACGGTACCCCGAAGAAGGCTTATGTCTGTACTTCATGCTTGCGTTCCGGTGCAGTTGAACGCGCATAAAATCATTCCTTCGGATTTATGACCCGCGAAGAAATTCGCGGGTCTTTTTTTACTTTCTGCGACCATCCTTTTTACTCTCGATGACCATCTTTTATTTTTACTTTCAGTGACTTTCAAAGATCATCTTTCTTTTTTTTCATTTAACGAGCATCTTGCCATCCTCTTTTGCAGCCAGTATCATTTTATACAGGCAGTAGCTTCTGCTGCATCGCGGGCAGAAGCAGTTGTTCATAATATAATAAGGAGGGTCTGCATATGGAACTGTTTTTCCTGATTGGATTTATCGGAGCACTTGTCGCCCTGCTCTTCGCGCAGAGTCGCCGCCTTGTCGTTATGGCCTGCCCGGAGGGCAATGACCGGATGAGGAAAATCGCGTCCGCGATCCGCGAGGGCGCGAACGCCTACCTGAAACAGCAATACGCCACCGTCGCCAGAATCTTCGCGATCGTCTTTGTCATCCTCTTGCTCATGGCCTTTGGAACCAATGGGTCTATGCTCTCCAAATTCACTCCATTCGCATTTCTCTCAGGCGGCATTTTCTCCATGCTGGCCGGATATATCGGAATGAAAATCTCTACCCAGGCCAATTCCCGCACTGCCAGCGCGGCGTCAAAAAGTCTCAACCGGGGTCTTCGTGTCGCCTTTGCCTCCGGTTCCGTCATGGGCTTTACCGTCGTCGGACTCGGCATACTGGATATCTCCTGCTGGTTCTTTTTACTGCGTTTTATCTTCGGAATCTCTGACCCGACGGATCTTGGAAACATCATGGTCATGAACGGGATGGGAGCTTCTTTCATGGCTCTATTCGCCCGTGTCGGCGGCGGCATCTACACCAAAGCCGCCGATGTCGGAGCCGACCTGGTGGGCAAGGTTGAGGCGGGCATCCCGGAAGACGATCCCCGCAACCCCGCTACCATCGCTGACAATGTCGGCGATAACGTCGGCGACGTCGCCGGCATGGGGGCCGATCTCTACGAGTCCTACGTCGGTTCCATTCTCGCGACCTTTTCTCTCGGCCCCCTGGCCGGCTATGGCTACCGGGGGATGCTCCTTCCCATGGCTCTGGCAGTGACCGGTATCCTCTGCTCCGTTCTTGGGACCTTTTTAGTTCGAACGGATGAAAATACAGACCAGAAGGCTCTGCTGGGCTCCCTTCGCAGAGGAACCTACTCCGCGGCGATCCTGGCAGCGCTCTTCGCCGCGCCCCTTACCTATGTGATCCTTGGGAATATGGGCGTCTATGTATCGATTCTGTGCGGACTTGCCGGAGGAACAGCAATCGGTTACTTCACCGAATACTATACATCCGATAGCTACAGGCCCACGCAGGAGCTCTCCGCTTCCGCTCAGAGCGGCACCGGACCGCTGATTATCGGCGGTATCTCCCTCGGCCTCAAGTCCACAATGTCCTCCATCCTGATTGTCGCAGCAGCGGTTATCATCTCCTTTATCGCGGCCGGCGGGTACGGCAACTATAATCAGGGTCTTTATGGAATCGGTATCGCCGCAGTCGGCATGCTCTCAACGCTGGGCATCACGCTGGCGACCGATGCCTATGGTCCTGTGGCGGACAACGCAGGTGGCATCGCTGAGATGTCCGGTCTTCCGGAAGTCGTCCGTGAGCGCACGGACGCTCTGGACTCTCTCGGCAACACAACGGCCGCTACCGGCAAGGGTTTTGCCATCGGATCCGCCTCTCTGACAGCGCTTGCCCTGCTGGTATCTTACGTCTCCATTGCCGACAACAAGCTCGCCGCCGCGGGGAAAAAGCTGATGGATCTCTCTCTGACCAACCCCCAGGTACTTGTCGGCCTCTTTGTCGGCGCCATGCTGACCTTTGTCTTCGCTTCCTATACCATGAGCGCCGTCCAGATATCCGCCCAGAGCATCGTCAGCGAGGTACGGCGTCAGTTCCGCCAGATCAAGGGAATCATGGAAGGGACTGCGGATCCGGACTACGCCAGATGTGTTGCTATCTGCACCAGGGGCGCCCTTCGCCAGATGGTCATTCCCGCGCTTCTGGCAATCATTGTTCCCATCCTCACCGGATTGATCCTGGGCTGCGAGGGAGTCGTAGGACTCCTTGGCGGAGTCTCTGTCACAGGCTTTGCCATGGCCGTATTTATGAGCAATGCCGGAGGCGCCTGGGATAATGCCAAAAAGTACATTGAGAAGGGCAACTTCGGAGGCAAGGGGTCCGAGAGCCACAAGGCGGCCGTTGTCGGGGATACCGTGGGGGACCCCTTCAAGGACACCTCCGGTCCGTCTCTGAACATTCTGATCAAGCTCTGCTCTACGATTTCCATCGTCTTCTCCGGACTGATCGTCGCCTTCCATCTGACCGGCTTCTTCATGTGATTTCTCACAGTGGAACCTGTGTCTGTCCGACATATACTCATGTGATTCCTTACAGTGATCATTCTCTCTGTTATTGTAAAAAGCACCCTGACAGCGAAACCAAACCGCTGTCAGGGTGCCTTCTCTTATGCGAGGAGCCTTGTTGGAAATTCCTTCTTACTTCTGGTCCTTCTGTGAGACCTTCTGGCGGATCGCCTCGGCCGCCTTGTCTCTGGCCGTCTCGGACAGGCTTTTGTCCTGTCTGTCCTGTTTATCTTTCTTGTCAGCTCTGGCTGTTGTAAAGCGGTCGACAAAATCGGGAACCATGTCCAGAATGCGGTCCATTCCGCTATGCGTCGATATGTTAATCAAGCGGGTGATGCCATTATGAATGACAATCACCGAATTTGGAGAGACGCGTCCTCCCATGCCTCCTGCCTGGTAGTCCCTGGTTCCCATAGAGCCGGCCCCCATTCCAAAGGAGACAGACACGAGGGGAATAATAATCGTGTCATCAATGTGGATGGGGTCGCCCACAACCGTCTTGGAAGAAACGAACTGATCCAGGCCATTGATCATACTGGCCACAGAGGATTTAATACCTTCATTAGCTGCCATTGCTGTCTCCTTTACTCATCCAGTATTTCCTTGATCCTATGATACGACTTACGGCAATCCCGATTCAAGAAGATTCGTATTGCGGCCCAGAGAAAACTGCGCAGGGCCAGGCGCATTCGCAGGCAAAATACACCGGAAAGATAGATCTCCTCACTGACAAAATCCGGGCGGATCGACACGTTCTTCTGGTAAATCACCGGCAAGAGGCTGAGCAAGCCGGCGAGGTAGGCCGTATTCTGCGGATCATCCAGATCAAAAGTGACCCGTGTATCTCTCAGGCGAAGATGAAAACCGCGAAGGAGTTTTTTCAATCTCTTCCAGAGAAATTTCAGGCTCTTCTTGCTCTCTTCCTGGCGGATAAAGCTGAGAATACTTCGTATCTTCTTTGCCGCATCCTTTCCTTTTCCTGAATGGGCGCCCGAATCAGATATGCTCTCCTTCTGTCCGGACTCTTTTCTCCGGCTTCCTGTCTTTTTTCTCAGCTTCTTTTGGGATTCTATATTCCCAATATTTCGAACCGGCTGGCTGATCTCTTCCTTTATCTCCTGCTTCTTCTGAATTTCTGTATTCCCGGCATCCCGGGACGACTGCCTCTTCGCCTCTTTTTTCTGCGGCTTTCCGGCCTCCTGGCTCAGCCGGCTCGTCTGCCCTGTAACTTTCTCCGTTAATACCTTGTCCTCAGGATTTTGTTCCCCGGGCTCTTTTCGTCTGACGGCCTTGGGCCTCTGATAGAGAGTGAGCAGACCCCAGAGAAGACTGACCCGTATGCTCGCCTCCTCTTCTCCCGTCGCGCGAACCAGGTCCAGCCCCAGAAAATAGAGAAATCCCCTGACCGACAGGCGCAGATCCAGGCTCTTATCTCTGCTGTCTCCCTCGCCGCTCGCCCGAATATGCATGGGGAAAATGACCAGATAGAGCAGACAGGCGAAAAGAAAGAGAAGAAGCGCCAGAAGGATGATTCCTGTCCACTTGAGGATGAGAAGTAATATCATAGTCTCTCCTCCTCGAACAATCTCTTCAGGCTCCCCTCGTATCCCATAGAAAGACTCTCTTTCACCATGCCAAGGATCAGGAGTCTGGCGCTGATAAAATTACTGGCCAGGCCAAGGACACGTCGGTCATCAAGACGCCCCCGGTTCCACTCCAGCCCGCTGTAGATCTCAAGCTGGTTTTCTGTCGAGGGACAGTCTAACAGAACAAAGTAATAGGGCTTCAGCCGATGATGCTTTAATCTCTGCAGGCCTGTGACCCGTTTGACCCCGACCAGATCGGGACTGCAGTATATCTTTTTTAAAATATGCACTTGTCCCTCCCCCTTTGCCGGGAAACATCTCTTACTTTCAAGCTCCATTGGATTAGAACCGACTGACCCTCCACTCCAGTCAGAGCTTCTTCACGCACAAGGATCAGAATTCACAGTGATCAGAAACAGGCCTTGAAAACGGCCCCCGCCGCGGATGTCGCCGAGGTTGATGTCCCGCCGACCTCCTCGAGGATCACGGCAACAGCTACCTTCTTCTGATCCTGTTCCGCAAATCCAACGAACCAGGAGTGAGAGTCCTTTTCACTATTATACTCCGCCGTGCCCGTCTTTCCATAGATGGTATAGCTTTTGCTGTTGATCGACCTGGCTGTTCCGTTGGTCACAACATACCGCATATAGCTTTTCAGCTGATCTGCCTCGGCTGATGTCATGAGCTGACCTGCCTGTCGGGCCTCCGCGGAATAAACCGGCAATCCGTCCTCGGAAGTCACCTTGTCCTTGATATAGGTTCGCATCAGCTTTCCCCCGTTAGCGACTGCGGAAGCCAGCATCGCCATGTGAATGGGCGTCACAAGCGTATTTCCCTGGCCGATTGCTGTCTGCATGATTGCCGCGGCTCCGTCGCTTTTTGCCAGCTGAAACTTACTGATCGCGCTGTTACTTAAGTCTGTCGGCAGATTCGTATCAAAAAGCATATCCCCTGCCGTCTGCTTCCACTGCTCATAGTTTAAGGACAGGCCCACATTCGAGAAAGCCGTGTTGCAGGAGTTCCCGAATGCCTGGGTCAGATTTTCCCGGCCGTGCTTCTCATTGCCAAAGCAGTGAATGGTGTATCCGTCCTTGCTGAATGTTCCCGTGCAGTCATAAGAAAAATTATGGTCAGATCCATTGTTCTGTCTGAGATAAGCCAGGCTGGTCACAATCTTAAAGGTAGATCCGGGGGGATAGAGTCCCTGATTGGCCCGGTTGACCAGGGCTGCCTGATCCTTGTCCGTGGACAGCTTGTCCCAGTTCTTCTCCAGCTTGTTAGGGTCGAAATCAGGCTTGGAGACCATGGCCAGGATCTTTCCCGTGTCAGGATCCAGCACAACAACCGCTCCCTTGTGATTTCCGATCGCACCATAGGCCGCCTGCTGGATCTTAGAATCCAGGGTCAGGGTGACATTATCCCCCTGGTCCTTCTTGCCTGCGAAAAGGTTCTGGATCCGGCGGACAGGGGAGACATGAGACCTGAGCAGGGTATCGTTCTCCTGCAGCTCGACTCCGCCCTTGCCGTTGCTGTTATATCCAACGGCATGGGCATAGACATCCTCGAAGGGATAAGAGCGATTCCCGTCCTTGCTGCTGGCTAAGACCTTGCCGTCCGAGGAGAGGATATCCCCCCTCGTCACTCTGGCCTCCGCCACACTGAGGCGGGGATTATAGGCGTTATTTCTGTAATAATCTCCCTCCTGTACCATGAAATGGATAAAATAGGCCCCTACCGCGATAAAAAGGGCAACAAAGACCGAAGAAATCACGGTGAACTCCGTGTTGTGAATGACCGGCGCATGCAGGTTGCTTCTGCGCAGGCGGCGCTTCGGCCGACTTGTCTTCCCGGCAAGAGGGGCTCTCCCCTGATTTGCCGCTGAGGCATTCTGGCCTTCCGTTCCCTCTTTTCCTGCCTGAAGGTATGAGCCTGAAGGAGCGCCCTCTTCCTTGGGGCGCCCCCCTGATCTGCCCGAAGAGGGATCGGCCCTGTGCAGCCCCGGTCTGTGCAATTGATTCTTCTCTCTTGACATATTCGCCTCCTTACAGGTGCTCCCGGTCGGACTGCCTGCAGTAGAGTCCCTGGATCACAGCAATCATAAGTATGGTCGAGAGCAGGGAAGATCCCCCGTAGCTGACTAAGGGCAGGGTGACGCCGGTCGAGGGGATAAACTTGATGACTCCGCCGATCATGAGAACGACCTGGATGGCATAGGTGACCCCCAGGCCACAGGCAACAATCTTGTAGAAGGGATCTCTCATGCGAAGAGAAATCCGCATAAAGGCCAGAAAATAGGCAATGCAAAGGAGCAGGAGACAGAGGGCGTAGATTCCGCCGAACTCCTCGCAGATGGCCGCGAAGATAAAATCCTTGGTCACGACCGGGATTTTATCCGGCATTCCCTGGCCAAGTCCTGACCCGAACCAGCCACCGGAGGCAATGGCAAAGAGGGACTGGCTCATCTGAAAGCCTGACCCATCGAAAGACTTCACCGGATTCTGCCAGGCCTCAACTCTCTGCTGCACATGGGGGAAGAGCCGGTATCCCACGAGAGCCGCCAGGGCAAAGGCCCCCAGTCCCAGAATAAAATAGCCCGGCTTTCTTGTCGCCACATAGAGCATCGCCAGATAGCAGAGAAAGAAAATGCTCGCGGAGCCGAGGTCCTTGGCCCCGACCAGAACCAGAATATGCCCCGCCGCGACGCAAGATGTGATGAAGACAATCTTGAAATCAGGCCTGTGGATATGAATCCGAAAGGGATCTCTGTCCTCCAGAGGCAAAACCTGCAGCATACTGGCGACGAAAAAGACGAAGAATATCTTGACCAGCTCAGAAGGCTGAATCGTAATCCCGGCAACGCTGATTGAGAGGTTGGCTCCAAAGGTTCGATTTCCCAGCAGGGTCACCACGCTTAACATTCCCAGGCCGATGATGGCATAAAACCACTTGATTGTCTTAAAGAAGCGAAAGCGCTCAAAGAGAACCGGAATCATCGCCGAGAAAATCAGGGCAATCGCGCAAAACATCAGTTGTTTTTTGGCCAGAGAGAACTTGAGTCGAACCAGCATGAGAAAGCCAATGGTCAAAAACATGCACATGTGATTGACCAGAGAGTAAGAAGCTCCCGCGTAGATATACTTGTATAGAATCATGGCAGCTGTAATGATTCCCAACTCAGCCAGGCTGGCCAGCAGGATCTTGTAATCAAACTGCTGCACATACAAAACGATCACGCCATTGATCAGAGTCAGATAGATCAGTATGGTCTGTCGGTTAAAGAGGCGCCTGGCCTCCTGACTCCGGGTATCCATCAAGAGCGAGCGAAAGGCCTCAATGGTATAGAGGACCATCATCAGTCCCAGTGAAAATCTTGAAATGGATGCGACAATATATCCCATTACTCCACTCCTCTGCGATAATGCCCTCTGGTATAGTCCTTCTTCCAGACAAGCCTGTCCCCTCTCACAGAGCGGCAGGCAAACGCAATGATCTTTCTCATCTGATCCGGGCTCTCTGTGCTGAAATCCAGGCGGAATTCCCGGAAGCCAAAAGAGGCCAGCTCCGGAATCTGATCCAGAAGCATTGTGGGCAAATGATTATAGATTAGATTGTAGCAGGAGTCGCAGCGGTTTAAAACCCGCATGCGAACGCCCTTGCTATCCTCTAAAGACAGATGATGGGCCCTGTGGTCACAGCCCATACTGTCTTTGACCAGGCAGTTTGCCGTGATCATCAGCGGCAAATGCCCGTAAACACAGATGATCCCATCCTCATTATCCCGATGCATGAGCTCAGCCCGATTCAGTTCCACAGGGGCTGTCAGGTGATGACAGCCCCAGGATCTGGCCCGGGCAAGAGCCCGGTTATTCATGGTGTAGAGGCGATAATCAAAAATGATCTTATCTGCGTCAATTCCCTTCTCACGCAAATATCCCAGGGCATCTAAGCTTGAGACCATAAAGCCGTCGATCCATGCAGCCGCGCGATCGGACAAAAGCCCCTTTATCCAGGATTCGCTTTGCATGCGAAAGATCTGCGGCATGAAGAGATAGAACTTCTGCCCGCTCTCTCTGACCTGAATCCGCATCCGCTCACAGCTTTCCTCAGACATCCCGAGAATAAGCTCAGCCGGGCAGTAGATGGCTGAAATTTCCTGATTGCCGATCAGTTGATCAAGCTGTTTTCGATCCATAACAGAGGCAGAGAGGAATTTCTGTCCGCCTCCATCTGATCTCGCGGGCTTTGGCAGGGGAAGAAAGGGCCTGGCCCTTCTTTGCAGCTGCGCCCTCGTGAAATCCTGCCCCATCTGCTCGGCGATCAGCCCCTCTTCCAGCTCCCCTTGCATCCTTCGCCGGATTTTTTTCAGAACAGACACAGGCACAAAGGGTCTGCCAATCACCTTTACCGTAAAATCACCGGGCATAAAGCAAGTGCCTCCCAGCTGAAGAAATTTGCTGGCGACAGAGGTCTCTTCGGCAGCCTGCCTGCCCGCTGTCGCAAGCTCCTCCCCCCCAAGCTGACAAGAAACCGCATGTCCGCGGACACTGGCCTGAAGATACAGGGCTTTTCCCTCCTCTAATATCAACTCTCCGTCCAGGAGATATTTTTTCTCCTCTTCCTCCTCGACCTGACTGATCTTATGCTGGTGAGACGGCTCAGTATATGTGAGCATGTCGGCGGAATTGTTCTCGTGCAGCCAGACATCCGTGAAGCCCTTGCGGTTGCCGAGATCCAGGAGTCTTTCAACCGTCTTCGGGTCGACGCGATAGTTTTTGGCCCCCTTCTCCAGGTACTGATCGATCATGGATCGATAGACACGAACGACACCCAGGGCATAAGACATCTGCTTCATGCGTCCCTCGATCTTCAGAGAGTAGACACCGGCAGCATCCAGCGCCGGAATGTCCTCCAGGCCGCAGAGATCCTTCATGGAGAGGGCATAGGGCCCGGCAAGGGGCATTCTTTTGCCATCGTCGCCGAGCAGAGTATAGGGCAGACGGCAGGGCTGAGCGCAGCGCCCCCGATTGCCGCTTCTGCCGCCGAACATGGATGACATATAGCACTGGCCCGAATAGCAGACGCAGAGAGCTCCATGAACGAAAGCCTCCAGGTCCGCCTGACAGGACTCATGAATCCGGGCCATCTCCGCAATGGAGACCTCGCGGCTGACAACAAGACGCTCAAAGCCCTGCTCCTGCAGAAACCTGGCCCCATAGATATTACTGACCGTCATCTGCGTCGAGGCGTGCAGTCCCAGTCCCGGAAAAGAGTCCTTGAGCAGACCAAAGACCCCGAGGTCCTGAACTAAGATCCCGTCCACGCCCGCCTCATAGTAGGCTTTTGCATAGTCATAGAGACTGCGCTCAACCTCCATGTTCTTAAGAAGAGTATTGATGGTCAGATAGGATTTCACCCCATGAAGATGCCCGTAACGAATGATCTCCGCCCCCTCTTTCGCGCTGAAATTGGCTGCGTAAGCCCTGGCCCCGAAGCGATCTCCGCCAAAATAGATGGCGTTTGCTCCGGCATTGATCACTGCCCTGGCGATCTGTGGACTTCCCGCAGGGGAGAGGAGCTCCAGACCCTTTTCACTCATTGTTCTTCTTCGCTTTTCTCTCGGAGGCCTGTGTGTCTCTCTCATGAGACTGCGCGCCGGCCCCGGGATTCGCGGTCAGATCATCAAAGGACATCTGCATATCGTCCAGGCTCTTATCCTCGGCAATTTCCTGTAATCTGGCTGTCTCTGTTCCGCCGCGGCCTGTTTTTTTGCGCTCTGCCTTGATGTCCGCGTCACCTTTAGCAGGGTCTGTGCTCTTGTCCTTGGTTCCGGCCATTTTGGTCGCTCTCTTGACAGCGGAAATTCCTTTTCCCAGTTCTTCGGTCTGCTCCTGAATCGTTCTGGCCGCGGCGGCAAGCTCCTGGTCCTTTTTGGCCAGCTGGCTCTCCTGCTCGTCATACTGAACCCGAAGCGAGGCCAGCTGATGTTTGAGCTCATAGAGCTCCTTCTCCTTGGCAAGCGCCTCGTCCTCCAGCTCCTCGATCCTCTTCTGCGCCTTAAAGTAATCGTCGGCAATATTAATCTGGGTCAGAACATGGCGCTCATCTCCGGAGAGCTTGCGCCAGGAGTCCATCTCCCTCATCTGATCCAGCAGATTATTGATATAGACGCCAACCTTCTGCAGATACTCCTGAGACTCATATCCGCCCAGCCGATAGATTTTCCCGTCGATCAGCACTTCCTGTACATTCTTATCAGACATCTCACTCCTCCATTTCTCTCTTCTGACCGAAATGATGATAGGCCTGGTCTGTCGCCACTCTTCCCTTCGGGGTCCGGTTGATCAGGCCGTTCTTCACCAGATATGGCTCATAGACCTCCTCGATGGTTCCCGCGTCCTCTCCAATGGCCGCCGACAGGGTATCCAGTCCGACCGGGCCCCCGTCAAACTTCTCGATGATGGTCATGAGAATCAGGCGGTCATTGCTGTCAAGCCCCATCTTATCAACCTCCAGCAGATCCAGAGCCTCCCCGGCCACCTCCCTGGTGATTTTCCCCTCGTACTCTACTTCCGCGTAGTCACGCACCCTCTTTAAGAGTCGATTGGCCAGACGTGGCGTTCCCCTGGACCTCCTGGCCATCTCATAAGCCCCCTCCCTGTCAATCGTGACGCCGAGCTTATCTGCCGAATGCCTGATGATGACGGATAACTCCTGGGGGGTATAGAATTCCAGATGATGAATGATCCCGAAGCGGTCCCTTAACGGGGCAGACAAGAGACCTGCTCTGGTGGTCGCCCCCACCAGGGTGAAATGGGGGAGGTCCAGGCGAATGGACCGGGCCGACTGCCCCTTTCCGATCATAATGTCGATCGCGTAATCTTCCATTGCCGGATAGAGGACTTCCTCCACCTGCCGATTGAGTCTGTGGATCTCATCGACGAAGAGAATGTCTCCCTCTCCCAGGCCGGACAGGATCGCTGCCATCTCTCCCGGCTTGGCAATTGCCGGTCCGGATGTGATCTTGACATTGACCCCCATCTCATTGGATATGATCCCTGCCAGGGTGGTCTTTCCCAGGCCGGGCGGTCCATAGAGGAGGACATGATCCAGAGATTCCCCCCGGTTTTTGGCCGCCTCAATATAAATTCCAAGAGACTGCTTGGCCTTCTCCTGTCCGATATACTCCGATAATTTCCTGGGCCGCAGGGAGAACTCCTGGGCCTGATCTTCCTCCTGAATTTCTGTACTGATGATACGTCTTTCCATATTCTCGGACTCCCTCTTTCCCTGACCTCCGTTTGTGAAAGGCCCTCTGATGAAGCTGAATTACCGCAGGGCGAGTTCCTTCAGACCTGCTCTGATCAGATCCTCGACACTCATGGAGGATATATCAAGATCGCGGATGGCCTGCAGGGCCTCAGCGGAGCTGTATCCCAGGGCGTTTAACGCCAGGATCGCCTCTCCCCTGATATCGTCGGAGGAGCGATCACTTGCCTTTGAATCCAGCTGGGCCTCCAGTGTCTGCGTGAAATCGATCTTATCCCTGAGATCTAAAATCACCCTCTGCGCCGTCTTCTTTCCAATACCGGGCGCCTGCGCGATCGTCTTATCATCTCCGGCCGCAATGGCAAAACGAAGCTGATCTACGGAGAGAACTCCGAGAATCGAGAGGGCTCCCTTGGGGCCGATTCCTCCCACCCCGATCAGGAGTTTGAAGAGATCAAGATCCTCCCTCTTGAGAAAACCGAAGAGAGAAAAGCCATCATCTCTCACCTGGAGATAGGTGTAGACGCGAAGCTGCATCTGCCTTCGAAGCTGGGACAGACTGGACTGAGGAAGTCCGATCTCATAGCCGATGCCATCATGATCCAATACGATCCCTTCCGGGTTTATTTCTTCTACTCTTCCCTGAATATAGGAAAACATCGTCACACCTCCCCTGTCTGTGACAAAACCGCGATATGCTTGATCCGATCGTGAATCAGGGCGGCAATAATTCCGATCAGAACTCCTGTCAGACAGCCCGCGATCATGAGTACCGGCAGATAAAAGAGCACATTGTAATTGTTGACCAGCAAAACCGCCATGAAGATCTGGCCTACATTATGTGTAAAGCCACCCACGACCGAAACGCCGATCATGCGCAGCTTTAAAAAACGGCGGGCCAGATACATACAGAAGAAACTGAGCAGTCCGCCCGCGAGGGAATAGGCGATAGAGAAAGCATTGCCGAACATAAAGCCGGACAGGATGATTCGCAGGAACGAAATCAGAAGCGCCATGGGAGCCCCATAGAGATAGAGGACTAAAACGACAACCGTGTTGGTCAGTCCCAGTTTCATGCCCGGCACGCCAAAGTAGAAGGGGATCAGAGATTCCACATAGGAAAAAACTAAAGCCAGGGCCAGGAGCACTCCCATAACCGGGACTTTTCTTCGATTCATACAGCCTCCTCTCCTTACCTTCCAAGCTATTCCCTAAACAGATACCATGTGCTGTCAGCTGACTTCTTAGCCAGCAAGAATATCCTAAGAGTTCGTCCCTGCTCCATATCTCCTGTCTGACGGGGAATCTCAAACATTCGCAAACATATCCTGTCGTCGGCTCTCCTACTTGACAACGGAATCCATGGAATTCTTATCTCCGCTGATCACAGTAATGACAACCCGATTGGGAAGACAGACAATGGACTGACCGACCTTATTGATTCTACCCTGTTTGACACAGAGCTGATCGTGGCAGTTAGCCTCGGACATATGCGCCTTTCCTCCCTCAATCGTCACCTGATTGATCACGTTTCCGTTTGAATCGCGAATCAAAATTACCTGATCCTTATCCAAATCGTAGACTCCTAAAAGGGTGCCTCTCTGTTCAATTCGAATCCTCCCGCCCGATCTGCTGTGCCTGAAGGCCCAGAAGGCGAAGAAGGCAAAGGAAACGGCCAACAGAAGGACGATAACGACAATGTCACGCTTAGCGATGTAACCCTTTTCAAACACGGATCTGCTCTCCAATATAGTAAAATCCCCTGCATTCAGTCAGTCTGACCTGAACCAGTCTGCCGATCAAATCGGCGCCGCCCGGGAAATGAACCGTCGAATTGTTGCCCATACGGCCGGTGACAAGAGCAGGGTCCTGGTGGTTGACTTCCTCCACTAAAACCTCCTGTATACTTCCGGTATAAGCGGCGGCCCGATTGCGCGCGTCCTTCTGCGTCTGAGCCAGCAAGCGGTCGAAGCGGTCCTTTACCACAGATGCCGGGGTCTGATCCTCCCTGGCCCACTTGGCCGCCGGAGTCCCGGTTCTTGGCGAATAGATAAAGGTAAAGGCCGAGTCATAGCCAACCTGCCTGACCACATCCATGGTATCCTCAAAGTCCTCTTCCTCCTCCCCTGGAAATCCCACGATGATATCCGTTGTGATCGATACATTGGGGATGCGCTTTCGGATCCGGTCAGCCAGGGCCAGATAGGACTCCTTGGTGTATCTTCGATTCATGCGGGCCAACAGGCGTGAGGATCCGGACTGAAGCGGCAGGTGCACGTGATGGCAGATCTTGTCGGAAGCGGCGATGACGTCGATCAATTCGTCAGACAGGTCCTTGGGATGGGATGTCATGAAGCGAATGCGGGCGAGACCCTCAATCTTCTCAATTTCACTCAAGAGCTGAGCGAAGCTCATGTGATCCTCCAGGCCCGCCCCATAGGAGTTGACATTCTGTCCCAGAAGCATGACCTCGACCACTCCGTCGTCAACCAATCGCTCGATTTCCCGAATAATCTCAACCGGCCGACGGCTTCTCTCACGGCCCCGGACATAGGGGACGATACAATAGGTACAGAAGTTGTCGCAGCCGAACATGATGTTGACGCCGGATTTAAAGGAGTACTTGCGCTCAACCGGAAGATTCTCCACGATTCGATCCGCATCCTTCCAGATATCGATAATCATCTGATCCGCCTGCAGGGCCTCATATGCCAGCTCAGCGAACTTATAGATATTGTGCGTCCCGAAGATCAGGTCGACAAAGCGATAGGACTGCCGGATCTTATCTACAACGACGTCCTCCTGCATCATACAGCCGCAGAGGGCGATCATCATGCCTGGATTGGTCTTCTTGAAACCGTGCAGATATCCGAGCCGGCCATAGACCTTGTTGTTCGCGTTCTCACGGACCGTACAGGTGTTGTAGATGACGAAGTCAGCCTCCTCCGACTCCTTCTCCACATAGCCGATCTTCTCCAGGATCCCCCGCAGCTTCTCCGAGTCCCTGGCATTCATCTGACAGCCAAAGGTCGTGACGCAAAAGGTCAGCTTGCGGCCGGCCTCCTCTTCCCTGGCTTTGACCAGACGTCTGGCCCTCTCCATAAAATAGTACTGGCGCAGAGGCTCCTCCTGGGGGGCCACAGAGGAGTCGTAATCTATCTCAGCGATCCTGGCGCTCAGGCTGGCCCGCGCGGTCTCCTCATCCTTCTTCCATGCCGCGGGATCCTCGGAAAACAGGTCGTTTCCCGTGGAAAAAGCGGGTTCTAAAAGGTCCTTTACGCCGCCCTCTCTTGCGGCGGCGGTAAATTTCTCATGTAATTCTCGGTTCATTTACAATCCTTTCAGGAGAACTCCCGATCGGCAACGACTGCAGTCAATCCATTTTTCTTCCGTCACAATATAGTCCATCTTCTGATCCCAGTCCGCCTGAGGAATTGGATCATCAGAGATCTGAAAACGATAGGCGACGGCGATTCGAATCAAGTCTTTGTGTTCCCGTAAAAAGCGATCGTAATAGCCGCCTCCATAACCGACCCGACTGCCGCTGACATCGAAGGCCAGTCCCGGAACAATGGCGATAGCAAAGCCGGATTGATAGGGATTATCTCTTCGAACCGGCTCTTTGATTCCCCAGAGCCCAGGCTCAAGATCAAAGACGGAGGAGGCCGGATAAAATCTGAGCTCTCCCTCTTTCGTCAGCGGAAAGTATTGCTCTCTTCCTTCCTCCCAGCACTTCTTAATCCAGGGCCAGAGGTTAATCTCTTCATCCATGGGGGCAAAGACAAGCAGGGGCCTGCCCTCCCTTCGCTCTTTTATGGAATCCAAAAGCTCATCCAGATTTCCGCAGATATCCTGTGACCAGAGCGTTCTTGTTTGGGCAGGGATCCTCTTTCTCATCTGACGCATATGCCTGCGCAGTTCTTCAATCTCCTGACAGATATTCATATCATCCTCTAAAAAAGCAGCGTGCACACCTGTGAAAAGGCGGCGTACATACCTAAGAAAGTTTACCATATTTCTTGTATCTTGAGTACGTTTCGGATTATGCTATACAGGACTAACAGAATGTTCCATACGGAGGTTTCAATGAAAACAGCCCTAAAAAAAATAGTCCCGCTCAGTCTCCTCGCCCTGACAGCCGCACCGGTCCTCTGTTCCTGCGCCAGCGCTCAGAAAAGTGAGCCCTATCAGAAATCGGGCTTCTATTTCGATACGATCATCAACCTGACTCTCTACGGACAGGACGGACAAAAAGAATCGAATTTCGACGGTGCCTTCGCTCTGGCCCAAAAATACGATAATCTGCTCTCCATGCAGAAGGAGGGCAGCGATATCAACCGGATCAACGCCAACCCCAAAAGCTGGGTTGAAGTTGACCCCGCGACGATCGAGGTCTTAAAGGACGGCATCCGCTATTCTCAGGAGTCCTCAGGAAGCTTCGACATCACTGTCGGCAAGCTCTCCTCTCTCTGGAATATCTCCGACGCGGCGGAGAATGACCACAAGGGTCAGATCCCGTCTCAGGATCAGATCCGCCCCCTTCTCTCTCATATCGGCTGCGATAAGATCAAAATCGACGGCAATAAAGTTATGCTGGATGATGATCAGACCGCCATTGACCTCGGCGGCATCGGCAAGGGCTATATCGCCGACAAGATGAAGGAATACCTGCTTTCCCAGGGAGTAAAGAGCGGCTTAATCAACCTTGGAGGCAACGTCTTAGTCATCGGCCAGAAGCCGGACAAGACCGATTTTGAGATCGGTATCCAAAAGCCCTTCGATCAGGACGGAGATGTCCTGGCCTCTGTCAAGCTCAATGACCAGACGGCCGTGACCTCAGGTATTTACCAGCGCTACTTTAAGGGGGAGGACGGAACCATTTATCACCACATGTTAAATCTCAAGTCCGGTTACCCGGAGCAGAACGACCTGTCCTCCGTCACCATCATCTGCAAGGAGTCAACGGAGGCGGACGCCCTCTCGACCATCACCTATCTCAAGGGTAAGGATGAGGGAATCAAATTCATCGAATCCCTGGACGGCGTGGAGGCCGTCTTCATCGACCGGGACAACCATATCTCCTATAGCTCAGGCATTGGAAAAAAGATCCCCTTCCGCGAGATCAGCCAATAGGCATCCTGACTGATTTCTGTTTATAAATAGACTTCCATTCATAAATAAATTTTCGTTTATAAAATACGAGTTCTTACCTCTAAAAAAAGATAAGAACTCGTCTCTATGGTTCTCTGATAAGAAAAATCCGGCGGCGCGTGACCTTCCGCCCGGTATATCCGTTATGTGTTGATACATCGGAGCAGAAATTATATCAGGCCTGTGCCGCTTCGGCGCGCTTTGCCCGGTTCTGCTCTGCCAGCGGTACATTCTGCATGAGAATGACCTTCTTGGGACACTTGTCCGCGCACTTGCCGCAGCCGACACACTTGGACTGGTCAATATGAGCGATGTTGTTGACGACGTGTACCGCGTCGTACTCGCAGGCCTTCTCACACATATGACAGGCGATACAGCCGGCCTTGCAGACCTTGCCGACCTTTGGTCCCTTATCCTCTGAAATACAGGATACCGCGTAAGAGGAATCATAAGGAATCATCTCTATGATATCGCGGGGGCAGGCCGCAACGCACTTGCCGCAGGCCTTGCACTTCTCACGGTCGACAAAGGAGATCCCATCTACGATATGAATGGCGTCAAAGGGACAGGCCCGAACGCAGGTCCCGAGACCGAGGCAGCCATAGCTGCAGGCCTTGGCTCCGCCGCCGGGAAGCTGAGACGCGGCGACGCAGTCCATAAGTCCCTGATATTCATACTGATCTTCCGCCTTCTCACAGTTTCCGGAACAGCGGACGAAGGCCACTTCTCTCTCAGCGGCGTCCGCGGAGACGCCCATGATCTCAGCGACCTGGGCCGCGACGGGTTCCCCTCCGACGGGACATTGATTGACCGGGGCCTCGCCCTTGGCGATTGCCGCGGCAAGAGCGGCGCATCCGGTGTAACCACAGCCGCCGCAGTTATTGCCCGGCAAAACATCTAAATACAGCCGCCTCCTTGGGATCTACCTCCACAGCGAACTTCTCCGCGGAAAAGCCCAGGAAGAAGCCGACAATGACGCCGGCTCCGGCGACAACTACTGTTGCAAGAATTATTCCAGTCATACTTACCTCCCGATCATCCCGGAGAATCCGAAGAATGCAATTGCCATCAGACCTGCCGTCACAAGAACGGAAGCCGTTCCCCTGAATGGCTCAGGAAAGTCATTGAACTGAATTTTCTCCCGGATACCGGCCATGATTACAATGGCGATCAAAAATCCGACCGACACACCGGCTCCGTAAATCACACCCTGCAGAACATTGTACTTATACTGAACGATATTTAAAGCCGCGCCTAAAACAGCGCAGTTGGTTGTGATCAGGGGAAGGTAAACACCGAGAGACCGGTAAAGGGCCGGGACATTCTTCTTCAGGAACATCTCGACAAACTGTACCAGAGCGGCGATTACAACAATGAACACAATCGTATTCAGATAGTCCAGCTTATTGGGGCCGAGAATCAGTGTGTATATCGCTCCCGTCACCGCAGACGCAATGGTGATGACAAATACAACCGCTCCTCCCATACCTGCCGCGGTCTTAACGTCCGTGGATACCCCAAGGAAGGGGCAGAGACCCAGGAACTGGCTGAGCACGACATTGTTTACAACGGATGCCGCAATAAAAATCAAAAGTAAAGAAGCCATTTTCGCTCACCTCCCTCAGTCTTCCCTGGCCAGAGTCTGGTCTTTGTCTTCAGCCTCGGGCTCGGGCTCAATCTCAGCTTTCGCTTCTGTCTCAGACACAGACTTAGTCTCGGTCTTGACTCCAGTCTCAGCTTTAGCCTCAATCTCAACCTCAGCCTTAGTCTCGGTCTCCGCCTCAGCCTTAGCCTCGGCTTCAGCCTTTGCCTTTGCCTCAGCTTCAGCTTTTGCCTTGGCCTTAGCCTCAAGAGCCGCCTTCATCTTCTCTGCCTTGGCCTTCTCGGCCTCAGTAAATTCGACCGTGGCAGGCGTCATACCATGACATTGATCCTGCAGAGAACAGCTCTTGCAGTCTCCGGTAAAGACACAGCCCTGGGCCGGAGGCAGGGGCTTGCCCTTGGCATCCGCCTTCTTGCGGACCACATTCATCACTGCGACCAGGATGGAAAGAATGAAGAAAGCGCCCGGGGCCAGGACAAAAATCGTAATCGGGGTATAGCCGATCTTTCCTGTATCCGCCAGAGGAAGGACCTGCATCTTAAAGAGCTGGCCTGCGCCCAGGAACTCACGGACAAGGCCGATCGCAGTGATCGAACAGGTAAAACCAAGTCCCATTCCAAGTCCGTCAAAGAAAGAAGGAATGACAGGATTCTTGGATGCATAGGACTCCGCGCGTCCCAGGATAATGCAGTTTACAACGATCAGGGGAATGTAAATGCCCAGCGCGTCATTAATCGCCGGCGCGTAGCCCTGCAGGAGCATCTGCACCACCGTTACCAGGGATGCGACAATGACAATATAAGCGGGCATGCGCACGCGGTCAGGGATGATTTTTCTCAGTGCTGAGATGATCAGATTTGACAGGGCCAATACCGCTGTGGTAGAGAGTCCCATTCCGATTCCGTTGACGGCGGATGTGGTGACCGCGAGTGTCGGGCACATTCCAAGCATCAGTACAAAGGTGGGATTCTCCTTGTAAATTCCATTGACTAATCTCTCGATTGGCTTGTTCATTACTTGTCACCTCCCATCAGACTCCTGGCATAGGCCACACCTGAATTGACGCCAATGGTCACAGCGCGAGAGGTGATCGTCGCGCCGGATATGGCCTGGATTTCATTGTCTGCAGAGGGCTTCTCCTTAACGACCTCAAGGGCCTTATCCGTCTTCTTCCCGTTAAACTGATCCTTGAACTTTGATTCTGTAGACTTCATGCCAAGACCGGCTGTCTCAGAAATTGTCGTAATAGAATAACCGTTTAGGGTTCCGTCATTTTTGATACCGACAGAGAAGGTGATATCTCCGCCATATCCCTTATGAGAGGTTACGGTCACGACATAACCGATCTTATTGCCTGAGCTGTCAACAGCCTCAACCGCGTTTTTGATATCGTCGTCCGGAAAACCATTCTCATGAATGTAAGCGGAGGCCTTGTTTTTCGAGGCATCTTCCTCTGAGTCAAATCCGTCGATCTGCTTAAAGTCGGCCGCGTCCGCGTAGACCTCTTTATAGGCCTTTTTGGTCGCTGCCTCCTGAGCATTTTTAATCGGGATCTCGGTAATGTTGTTGACAAAGCCGAGGGAAACACCGGAGATCAGAGTGATACCGGTCAGTATCAGAGCATCATGTACAATACGGTTCACTGTGCGCCTCCCTTCTTCTCCTTCACTTGACCAAATGCCATGGGCACCGTCCATCTCTCAATCAGAGGAACGAGCAGGTTGGACAGAATAATCGCGTAGGAAACGCCCTCTGCGTTCGATCCATAGAATCGGAAGAGACCGGTAAAGATACCAAGAACAACTCCAAAAACAATTCTTCCCATAGGCGTCACAGGACTGGTGACATAGTCAGTTGCCATAAAGAAGGCGCCCAGGATGATACCTCCGCCGCAGATTTCCTCCGCTAAAAAGAGCAGGTCAAAGCCGTGCTTTCCAAAGAGAAGGGCGAAGACCGAAAAGGTCGCGATATAGACCAGAGGAATTCTCCAGTCAATAATCTTCATGGCAATCAGGAAGACAGCTCCGATCAAGAGGCAGAGGGTAGATGTCTCACCGATCGTCCCTCCGATGCGCCCCAGGAACATGGACAGAAGATTCACGCTGCCATTGCCTGACTTGATGATGGCAAGAGGCGTCGCACCGGTCTGTCCGTCAAAAGCGAACTTGGTCATATCACCGGCAAATGAGATCAGAAGGAAGCATCTCGCGCCAAGAGCAGGGTTCATGAAGTTCTGCCCCAGACCGCCGAAGACCATCTTGACAACAAAGATGGCAAAGAGACCGCCGATCACCGCCTCAAACCAGGGAAGTGTCGGGGGAAGATTCAGGGCCAAAAGCAAGCCGGTCAGGACAGCGGAATAATCTCCCGTTGTGTTCTTGTGATGGGTGATTTTGTTATATAGCCACTCTGAGCAGACCGTTGTCGCAATGGTAATGCAAATCAGAAAGAGGGCATACCATCCAAAGTTATAGACGCCAAAGATACTGGCGGGCATCAGGGCCAAAATCACGCACTGCATAATGGTGCGCGTGCTCATCTTATCTCTCACATGAGGAGATGAGGTCACATTCAACATATTACTCACGATTCACCTCCTACCTGGCAGCCGCTGCCTTAGCCTTGGCAGCCGCGGCTCGCTTATCCGCCATCACCTGCTTCTTCATCAGACGCACGCTCTGCGCGGTATGTCTTCTCGCGGGACACACAAAGGAGCAGGATCCGCACTCGATACACTCAAGGCCATGCCACTGCTCAAAGAGTTCCTTCTGCCCCCGGTCATTGTAGTCGGCCAGGCGGCAGGGAATCAGGTTCTCCGGACAGGCCTCGACACAGCGGCCGCAGTTGATGCAGGCGGACGCCTCATAGCTGACGCAGGTCTCTGCCGTCATGGCGAGGAGGGCGGACGTCGTCTTGGTGCTGGCGACATGGGTGTCGTACATGGCAAAGCCCATCATGGGGCCTCCTGAGATGTACTTGGCCACCTCCTGATTGGTCCCGCCCGCAGCGGCAAGGATCTCATCCATGTAGGTACCGATATGGATGTGGAAGTTCTGCGGCTCAGCAACCGCGTCGCCGGACACCGTAAAGATACGGTCAATAACGGGAATGCCGAAGCGAACCGCCTTGTAAATGGCACATATGGTGGCCACATTGTCTACGATGCAGCCCGCGTCAGCGGGAAGCATCTTGGAATTAATAGCCCGGCCGGTGCAGGCATATATGATCTGCCGCTCACCTCCCTGTGGGTATTTGGTCTTGAGAGGAATCACACTCATGCGCGGCTCATCCTTGACAAGCTCCTCAAGTTTGGCAATACAGTCGGGCTTGTTGTTCTCCACGCCGAAGAAGCCCCTGGCCTTACCAAAGATCTGCAGGATGATGCGCATTCCCTCAACCAGTTCCTCCGGATGATCCATCATCTGACGATAATCGGAAGTGAGGAAGGGCTCACACTCCGCGCAGTTGGCGATGATTGTATCGATTTCATCCGGATTCTTGGGAGACATCTTAACCGCGGTTGGGAAGCCCGCGCCGCCCATACCGACAACGCCGGCCGTGCGGATCTTGTCAATAATCTCCTCTTTGCTCAGATAATCAACCTCATCACACTCTGTGAAATCGACTTCCTGGTACTGCTCGTCATTCTCGATAATGATTGCGTCGCCGACAGCTCCGGCCGCGCCCAGACGGGGCTCAATTCCCTTCACCTTTCCGGACACAGAGGCGTAGATGGGGGCGGAGACAAATCCGCCGGCCTCCGCAATCATCTGGCCCCTCAGCACGGTGTCACCGGCAGCCACAATGGCCCTGGCCGGAGCGCCGATGTGCTGGGAGAGGGGGAAAGCCAGTTCCTTACCGGGAAGCAGCTCTTTGACCGGCTTGTCCTTCGAGAGATCCTTCCCCTCGATCGGATGCACGCCGCCCTTAAATGTGTTTAAAGACATACTTAGTCCTCCCATAAAATATAAGCTGTGTTTATTATAGCATTCTGCCGATTTCTGGCATCTTTCCTCGGATGATTTTTTGTATCTTTCAGAAAACATCTCTTGATTTCTCCGACGTTTTTTGTTATATATGCCTAACTTTTTATACTTCCTATTTCATGAACTCAGACCCTCTTTTGTGCGTGTTTTTTAATCTGATCCTATTTTACGGATTCTGTTTTATTTTGATCTTTCGGGGAATTTTCTTCTCGCCTTTGCTTCATCTTTTTGATTTATATTTTTTGGCTTATTTTTCGGATCCTTTCCGCCCCTTCATGTTAGAATGTTTTTATGAAAATTTGGACAGATGCTCTCTCTTTGGATGGACAGGAAGAAACAAGTGAATATCAGGCTCTTGACCCCGGAGCATTTCTTTTGGATATTGAGACCACCGGTTTTTCAGCCAAATTCTGCTCCATCTACCTGATCGGCTGCGCTGTCCGTCGGGATCGCCAGCTGCTTCTGACCCAGTTCTTCGCCGAGACGCCTGCCCAGGAGCCGGCGATTCTGGCCGCTTTCGCCGACTATCTCTCGGACAAGAATTCCATCGTCACTTTTAACGGCCAGGCCTTTGACCTGCCTTTTCTGGAAAGCCGCGCCCGAAGGTCCGGCGTGAATCTTCCCCTGCGGCAGCTTATCTCCATTGACCTCTATCGAACCGCCAGAAAATATCGTGCCATTCTGCATTTGCCCTCTTATAAACAGGAGTCCATTGAGAAGGCTCTGCATATCGAGCGCAAGGACAAGTACAGCGGAGGACAGTTGATCGATGTATATCAGGACTATTGCCGGAACAGGGCCTCAGAGTCAGAGTCACTTTTGGCCCTGCACAATCACGACGATGTCTTCAACATGTACCCTCTGCTTGGCCTTCTCTCCTATGAGAAGCTGAAAGAGGCTAAAGTAAGCCTGACTGATATCCAATCCAATGACCGGGAGATGATTTTGAGCGCCAGATTAAATCTGACCCTGCCCGCAATAGCCCGGGTGCAGTCCGAATCTGTCTATATGATTCTGGAGAAGAATCAACTTCATGCCTCTATCCCCCTGCGAAGGACACGCATGCGCTATGAGCTGGATCATCCGGCTGACTACTACTACCTCCCCGAAGAGGATATGGTGATCCCCAAGGTTCTCGCCTCAAGCATTGATTCCTCCCGTCTGAAGAAGGCCACCCGTCAGAACTGCTGTGTCAAGAAGGAAGGGCTCTTTTTCCCCATAGACGACTTTGTCATGAAGCCGGAGGGACTCCCTGTCTTCCGCGAGCATCCACAGAGCCGTCAGACTTATCTGGAATTTCCGGAAACAAAGTCAGAAGAATTTATACAGAGACACCTGGAGTCCATTCTGCACTCCATCGAAAGCTATAAGTAACAGCGTACACGCTGCCCGTAACCTGCGATCAGACACAGAAGGAGAAACTCATGAAACGCTTTCTTCGCGGCGCCAGACACAACAGACAGATCTATGCCTTCGCCCTGCTCGGTCTGCTCTTGATTCTCTTTCCCGGGCAGATCACAAGCTATGCCTCTGAGCTGATCGGCGGTCTTATGCTTCTCTACGGAGCATTTGACCTCTTTATGCATCACTTCTACAGGACCCATCATATTCACACAGGGACCTCCCTTCTCTATCTGATCCTGGGTGCGGTCATCCTCTTTCAAACGCAGCAGGCTCTTGTCACAATAGGCATCACATGGGGTATCATATCCCTGCGCGAGGGGGCTTATGAAATCGATGAGATCCTCAACGGCAGGAAGATCACGATTCCTCAGGCTATTATGCTGTTCCTCTCTTTCATCTTTGCCGCCATGCTCCTCTTCGACCCCTTCCATCATTTTGAGTTCCATGTGCGCCTAGTCGGCTTTGAGATGATCTTCGACACCCTGGATTTCATGTGGGCAGAGCGCAGCCGCACGAAGACAGAAAGAGCTCCCTCCGAAGAGGGAGCCGATGGGGATCAAAAATCATAAATTCCCTTCACTGCAGCAAATTCGCATTTCATGATGTGGGGTCTTTTCCTTTTACATTTGGGAAAAGCCTCGCGTATTTCTGGTCCGGAATGTCTGCGAAAAACAGGTGACAGCTCCTGCAGACATAGGATTTCAGATTCATATTGGTCAGGTTGCTCGTTAATTGTATTGATTTTTTTGTCTTTTCAATCAGATTTCCGCCATCGGGGATCCACTTCATGCCAAGTCGATCAGGAATAACCCAGCCGATTTCCGCCTCGTTTCCGCAAATTGGGCATTTTCTCATGGGTATTATCCTCCATTTTTTACACTGAATATTATTTAATATCTCTCTAGTTCTATTAGAAATATTTTATATGGTTTCAATTCAGCTGTCTTCAGATTTTGTAATATGATAACTAATCCAATCTTTTCAGCTTACAGTTCGGCGTATTCATACTCCATATTTGTCGAGAGCTTCACCATCTCAAGAAGAATCCTGGTCACCCTGGCCATGTCCCTCTCTTGCCAGGACTCCGCGTCAATGGATACCAGTCTCTGAAATTGCCGCAGCAGGCGCTTTTCATTTACCATATTGGGGGTTATAGGACAAAACGTGTTGATAGCTAATCCCATTGATCATAGAAGCTACCCACCTTATGGAAGTCACTCCAGACGATAGCATCGCCCCATATCGAAAGACTTTTTTCTAGTTTTTGCTTCTCACTCATCTTTTTATATATGGCGGCTATACTCTTATCTGTGGGCATTGTATTTAATATCTCAGATAACGAAA